>DATEZM010000001.1:0-8590 GCA_035255625.1 Rhizomicrobium sp.
CGGCCACCTTCATCGCCAGCATCACGATCGCGGCGGTGATTCCGGAGCCGCAGGTGGTGACGCTGTGCTTGTCGAGGCTCACACCGTGGCGCGCGAACAGCTGACGAAGCTCTTCGGGCGACTTCAGCGTGCCATCCTCGGTAGTTAATTCCGTGTACGGAACGTTTCGGCTGCCGGGGACATGACCGCCGCGCACACCGGCGCGGGGCTCGGGTTCGATCGCCTTGAAGCGGGGAATGCCACGCGCATCGATGACCTGCTCGGCATGGCTTTTCAGATTGGCCGTCATCTGCGCGAAGCCGCGCACCAGCGCGTTGTTCGGCCGCGCCGTGAAATGCCGCGCGAAGGGCAGGGCCGACATATCCTCCAGCGGCCGTCCTTCGCGGCGCCATTTCGGCAGACCACCGTCGAGTACGGCGACATCCTCGTGGCCCATGGCGCGCAGCATCCACCAGGCGCGCGGGCTCGAATAGACGCCGGCGCTGTCATAGACGACGATCATGTTGCCGTCGCCGAGCCCGAGCTTGCGCATGCGGCTGGCGAATTTCGTCGCCGGCGCCAGCATATGCGGCAGCGGATTTTTCTCGTCCGACAGATCGTCGATGTCGAAAAACAGCGCACGCGGAATATGCGCCGCGGTGTACTCCGCGCGCGGATCGCGCTTCATGTCGGGCAGATACCACGAGGCGTCGACCACGCGCACATCGGGCGCATTTATCCGCCCGGCAAGCCATTCGGTGGAGACAAGAGGATTGCTCATGTCTCGAACGGCACAGCGATGGATTTTCCCGGACGCGCCAGCCACGCCGGCACAGGAAGGCCCTTCGACCGCAGGAATTCCGGATTGAACAGCTTGCTCTGATAGCGCGTGCCGTAATCCGCCAGGATCGTCACGATAGTGTGCCCTTTGCCCATTTCCTTCGCCATGCGCACCGCGCCGGCGATGTTGATGCCGGTCGATCCACCCATGCAGAGGCCCTCGTGCTCGAGCAGATCGAAAATCAGTGGCAACGCTTCCTCGTCGGAAATCTCATAGGCATCGTCGATCGGCGCCCCTTCGAGGTTTGCGGTCACACGGTTCTGGCCAATACCTTCAGTGATGGACGTGCCATGTGCGGTGAGCGTTCCGGTCTTTATCCAGGAATATATCGCGGCGCCCATCGGATCGGCGGCAGCAATCTTCACGCGCGGGTCTTTCTCCTTGAGCGCGATACCGACCCCGGCCAGCGTGCCACCGGTGCCCACCGCGCAGGTGAAGCCGTCGAGCCTTCCATTGGTCTGGTGCCAGATCTCCGGGCCAGTGCTTTCGATGTGCGCTTGCCGGTTGGCGATGTTGTCGAACTGGTTGCCCCAGATCACGCCGTTCGGCTCGTTCCTCGCGAGCTGTTCGGCAATGCGGCCAGAGACCTTCACGTAGTTGTTGGGGTTCTTGTACGGCACCGCAGGGACCTCGATCAGCTCCGCGCCGAGAAGGCGAAGCGCGTCCTTCTTCTCCTGGCTTTGCGTATCGGGAATGATGATCACGGTGCGAAAGCCGAGCGCGTTGCCGACAACGGCGAGTCCGATTCCGGTATTGCCGGCGGTGCCTTCGACGATCACTCCGCCCGGTTTCAGCCGATTATGGCGAATAGCGTCCTCAATAATGAACAGCGCAGCGCGGTCCTTGACCGACTGGCCGGGATTCATGAATTCCGCCTTACCCAGAATCTCGCAGCCGGTGAGCTCGCTGACGCGGTTCAGGCGGATAAGGGGTGTGCGGCCGATCGCGGCGACGACGTCTTTTTTTATGTCCATCTAAACGCGTTCGAGGAAGCGGGCCGAACCTAATGGCCCCGGGATGGCCCTTCAAGCGACGAGAGAAGAACGCGCTAACAGTCTGGAATGGCTGGCATAGACGGAAACGGCGATGATCCGGCGGAACTGCCGGTAATGAGCTCTTAACCATTTCACGGGAGGAATCCAATTTCGTCAAAGGCTTATGCGGAACGAACTGGTGTAAACGGCGTTGCATGCTGGTCTGGCCGGCAATGTTGTCGCGAGTCGTGGGGCTGAAATGTCAAACGTAGCCGACGCAAGCGAAGGCGTACGAGGAGCCGCGGTGGCAATGCTCGCGCTCGAACGGATCGTGCGCTCTCCCGCGATGCTCGTCGAGAATCTGCCCACCGGCATCTACACCTGCGACCGTGACGGCCTTCTGGTTCAATTCAACCGCCGCGCTGCCGAATTGTGGGGCCGCACGCCAAGCCTCGGCGATACCGCCTTGCGCTTCAGCGGCGCTTTCAAGATCGCGGATCGTGCGGGTAAGCCGGTCGCGCCCGAGGACACGCCGATGGCGCAGGTCCTGGCCACGGGCCACGCGGTGCGCGATCGCGAGCTGATCATCGAGCAACCTGACGGGCGCAAGCTGACAATTCTCGCCAATGTCGATCCGCTGTTCGATGAACAGGGCGCGTTGGTCGGAGGCGTAAACTGCTTCCAGGACATCAGCGAACTGGTGGAGATGAAAGGCCGGATGCGTGAGGGCCGCCGTGTCGCCCGCCGCGTCATGGAAGCGCTTCCCGTCGCCATCTACACGACCGATGCGGAGGGCAAACTTCTCTATTTCAACAAGGCGGCCGAACAGCTTTGGGGTTTCGCGCCAAATATCGGCGATCAGTATTGGTGCGGTTCGTGGAAGATCTATCTGCCTGACGGCACACTTCTCCCCCATGATCGCTGCCCGATGGCGGTGGCGCTCAGAGAAAAGCGCGCCCTCGTCGGTCCCGAGGCCGTCGTCGAGCGTCCCGATGGGACGCGCGTTCCGTTCCTGCCCTATCCGACACCGATCTTCGACAGCGAAGGCACGCTGATCGGCGGCGTGAATATGCTGATCGATCTATCGAATCAGAAGCGCGCCGACGCCCAACAGCGCGGCCTGATCGACGAACTCAACCACCGCGTCAAGAATACGCTGGCGACGATCCAATCGCTGGCGGCACAGACGATGCGCGGCGCGCCCGGCGAAGACGCTTTCCAGGGGCGGCTGCTCTCGCTCAGCCGGCTACACGATCAGCTGTCGCGCAACCTCTGGGAATGGGTCGATCTCGATGCCATCGCCAGGGACACTTTCGCGAGGTTGCGCGCTCCGGTGAGCGGCCAGGTGACGATCGAAGGTCGCAGCGTGCATCTCCAACCGCGCGCCGCGCTCGGAATCGGGATGGTGCTGCACGAACTTGCGAGCAATACGGTCAAGCACGGCGCGCTGTCGTCGGCGGCCGGTTCGGTCGAACTGAGCTGGCGCAACGTGGATAGCCGGCTGTTCATCGATTGGCGGGAAAAGGGCGGCCCGGCGGCGGTCGCGCCGAAGAGGCGCGGTTTCGGCACGCGTCTGCTCGAACGGGCCATCGCGCACGAGCTGGGCGGGAAGACCACAATCGAATTCTCGGCGACCGGCGTCCATTGCACGATGGAAATCCCGCTGCCGGGGTAGTACGCAGTACGTCATGAACGAACCCGATCCGGCCACCCGATTCCTCGATCGCTCGAGTGTTCTCGTCGTGGAGGACGAGGCGATCATCTCGTTTTTGATCGAGGACATGCTGGTCGACTTCGGCGCGACCGATGTGCGCCACGCCGCGACGCTCGCCGCAGCGCAGGCTGAACTCGACTCGTGGCAGCCGGACCTGGCGGTGCTTGACGTCAATCTTGGCGGCGAGCGCGTCTATCCCGTCGCCGAGCGGCTCGAAGCGGCCGGTGTGCGCTTTGTCTTCACCACCGGTTACGGCAAGAGCGGAATGGACCCGCGCTGGTCGGCGCACACCGTGGTGCAGAAGCCGTTCGACGTCGTGACGATGGCGGCCGCGCTGAAGGCGGTGCTCAACTAGGATTCCGGACGCCCAGATCGAGCACTATTGACGGCAGCGATGGATGGAAAATGGCTCCCCGGGCGGGATTCGAACCTGCGACCATCCGATTAACAGTCGGATGCTCTACCGCTGAGCTACCGAGGAACGCGGAGCGGGTGTCTAACGGGTTTGTCTGGCTATGAAAAGCCCCAAGCCGCGCGCCCTATTGCACGACCAACCAAGTCTGAAAAGAAAAAGAGGCCGGGTGGTTAGCCCGGCCCCAAGGCGTTGGGTAATGGTGGGGTGTCTTCAAGGGAAGACATCGGAACCCTGCGCCGGGTAGGTTAATAAAACCTTAACATGCTCCATTTTGGGTCAGACGGGATGCTTAAGGGCAGCCCGCTCCCCGAAGCTGCGCGCAACGAAGTGCCAGTCCCCCTATGCCTGCGGCCCTCGGACGACACCTTCATGCTGCTGAGCGGCGTAGGGTGGAGGCCACGCCCGGAATTGAACCGGGGTTCGCGGATTTGCAGTCCGCTGCGTCACCACTCCGCCACGTGGCCTCACTGTGCATAAACCCGTGCAGGCGCACGGCTTTCGGCGGCAGGCGCGCCCTATATCAGAAGCATGAGCCCGCCGACAACCTGCCGCGCCGGTGCATCGCGTTGTCAGGCCACATCCGCCCGCCTATAAGCCGTGCCCGTCTTACCGAAAGCCACGAATCACATGGCCGATTACGCTACCCAGCGCTTCAACATGGTCGAATGCCAGGTCCGCACCAACGACGTGACCGACCCGCGCATCCACGACGCCATGCTGGCGGTGCCGCGCGAGCGCTTCGTGCCGGCATCGCGGCGCGCCTTCGCCTATGCAGACGTGCCGGTCGAGATCGCGCCAGGCCGATCGCTGCTCGACCCAAGAACATTTGCGAAGCTGGTGCAGCTCGCCGATCTGCATGCCACCGATCGGGTCCTCGATGTCGCTTGCGGCACAGGCTATTCGACCGTTGTCCTCGCACGGATTGCGAAGGAGGTCGTAGGTCTCGAACAGGATGCCGATCTCGTCCGCGCCGCGTCGGACATGGTGCCGGCCAGCGGCGCGACTAACGCGACGGTGGTACAGGGCGGCCTCACCGAAGGCGTCAAGGCCAAGGCGCCGTTCGACGCCATTTTGATCGAAGGCGCAGTGGAGTCGGTTCCGGACTCCCTGATCGGACAGCTTGCCGAAGGCGGGCGCCTTGCCGCGATCGTGAATGCGGGCGGGCAGGGGCGGGCGCAGCTATTCGTCCGCGAAAAAGGCCGCGTCGGCAGCCGGATGGACTTCGATGCGTCGGTCCCATTGCTGGCCGGATTCCGCAAGGTGGTTGGATTCGTCTTCTGACGTTCCCATATCCGGGATGCAGGAAGGGGCTATTGCATGAATTTCGACAGCCGCGCAGCGGCAATATCGCTGCTCGTTCTCGCCTTGGCCGTGCCGGCGCAAGCCGCGGGGCATCACAAGCCGAAGACGACCAAGGTTGCGGCGACGGCCCCTGTGATCTCGCCACTCCTGCCGCCATCGACCGAAAAGCCGAGCCTGACGCTCGACGATGCGCTGGCCGTCGCTTACGAGACCAACCCGCAGCTCGCCGCCCAACAGGCCTCGCTGCGCGCCACCGACGAGAACGTCGCCATCGCCAATGGTGGCTGGCGCCCGACGATCTCGGCCGGCGGCACCTATGCCTACAATCAGTACTATTTCTTTCCGCAGGTCGTGACCGATCCCGCCACAGGTGCGGTCATCTTCGGGCCGATCTCGAACATCTCGGCCCATCCGCTGCAGGGTGCGCTCACTGTTACCCAGCCAATCTTCCGCGGCGGGCGTACCTATGCGGAGATCGGCCGTGCCAAGGCGCTGGTGCGCTCGGCCCGGGCGCAATTGCTTGCCGCCGAGCAGACCGTGCTGCTGAGCGCTGCGACCTCCTATATGGACGTGGTGCGCGACACCGCGATCCTCAAGCTGCGCCAGCACAATGTCGAAGTGCTGCAGAAAGAGGCCGACGCCACCGAGGCGCAGTTCACCGCCGGCTCGCTCACCCGCACCGACGTCGCGCAGAGCCAGGCACGTCTCGCCGGCGCGCAGTCCGATCTGACCGCGGCGCAGAGCCAGCTTGCCACCAGCAACGCGAATTTCGTGCAGGCGATAGGCCGCGAGCCCGAGACGTTGGAGAACGAGCCGGCACTCCCGCGGGCGCTACCGACTGGCGTCGACGATTCCGTCGTGCTGGCGCTCAAGCAGAACCCGGCGATGGTCAGCGCGCGGGAGAACGAGGTCGCAGCCAATTACGCGGTGGACGACGCCGTGGGCGCCATGCTGCCGACATTCTCCGTACAAGGACAGTACGCCTACGGCCAGGGCTCGCTGGTGTCGCCGACCGGCACGCTGAACGTCAGCGCCGGCCCGCCGCACACCGCCGACCACGTCGTGACCGTGACCGGCCAGGTCAACGTCCCGCTCTACCAAGCAGGTGTCGAGGAGGCGACAGTGCGCCAGGCCCGCGAAATGCATGCGCAAGCCATGCTGAACGTATCGGTTTCTGACCGCCAGGTACGCGATGCTGTGACGACCGCATGGGCCCAATTCGAGGCCGCCGAAGCCTCGATCGCTTCCAACGAAGCCGCCGAGCGCGCCAACGAGATCGCGTTCGAAGGTGTCTCCAAGGAGCAGCAGGTCGGCGGCCGCACCATCCTGGACGTACTCAACGCCGAGCAGGAACTCCTGAACTCGGCGGTGGCGCTGGTCACCGCCAAGCGCAACGCCGAAGTCGCCGCGTTTCAGGTGCTGTCTGCAAACGGCGGACTGACGGCGCAGAATCTGGGGCTCAAGGTGAAGTTCTACGATCCGCTTACGCACTATGAGGACGACGCCGGCCGCTGGATCGGCATCGATGGCAGCGATTAATCGCGCGCATCTTTACGAATTTTTTGCCTTCTGGACGGCACTGTCCTAGGGTCTCGCGTGAGACCCCTACATCGCGCGATCCGGAGTTCCCACAATGGCGTCCAGTCCGCAGCACGAACCCACGATGGAGGAAATTCTGGCCTCCATCCGCAAGATCATTTCCGAGGATTCCGCGGAAACGCCGCCCTCCGCGCCGGTCGCCGCCCATGCCGAGGCAGATGTCTTGGAACTGACGCAAGAGGTCGAGGACGCGCCACCGCCCCATCCGGAGCCTGTGCGCGCCGCCCCGCCTCCGCCGCCCAAACCCGAAAATGACGTGGTGTTCGAACCCATCGAGGAGCCGAAACCGGTGCCTGCCGTTTCCAACGACGACATCTTCTCCGACAAGACCCGCAAGGCCATGGACGAGACCTTCTCGAAGATCCCCGCCGCCGTCGAACCGCCGCCGGCGCCCGCCGCCGCGCCGGCCCGCACCATGTCCCTGCCGGAAGGCAGCTCCATTGAAGCCGTGTTCGAGCGCGCAGTCGCCGGCGCTTTCGATCCCGTCCTGCACAACTGGATGGACGCCAACAAGGCTGACCTTCTCGCCGCCGTGAAGCCGCTTGTCCGCGAATGGATGGACGAGCACTTCCCCGCGCTGCTCGAAGGCGCGGTACGCAACGAAGTCGAGCGTGTCGTAAAGGCGCGCGGCGGAAAATAGCGGCTCGCGGCTGACTGTCCGGGCCCGCCCGGACGAGCTTTCCTCTTGAAACGGTCCGGGCTAAACCCGGACCCAAGAGGAATTGCATGCTCGACAAGACATTTTCACCCAAGGACGTTGAAGGGCGCATTTACGCCCAGTGGGAAGACTCTGGCGCCTTCAAACCCGGCCGGCGGCCGGACGCCGAGCCGTTCTGCATCGTGATCCCGCCGCCCAATATCACCGGCCGGTTGCACATCGGGCACGCGCTCAACAACACGCTGCAGGACATCCTCGTCCGCTTCGAGCGCATGCGTGGCAAGGATGTGCTCTGGCAGGTCGGCACCGACCATGCTGGCATCGCCACCCAGCTGATCGTCGAGCGCCAGCTGGCCGAGCGCCAGCAGAGCCGCGTCGCCATGGGCCGCGAGAAATTCCTCGAAGCGGTTTGGAAGTGGAAGGATGAGAGCGGCGGCGCGATCATCCAGCAGCTGCGTCGCCTCGGCGCCTCCGCCGACTGGAGCCGCGAGCGCTTCACAATGGACGAGGGCCTGTCGCGCGCCGTCCTCAAGGTGTTCGTCGAGCTCTACAAGCAGGGCCTGATCTACAAGGACAAGCGGCTGGTCAACTGGGACACGCGGCTGCAGACCGCGGTCAGCGATCTCGAAGTCGAGAACATCGAGGTGAAGGGCCATCTCTGGTATCTGAAATATCCGATCGAGAATCAGCCTGGCCGTTTCATCATGGTCGCGACGACGCGACCAGAGACGATGCTGGGCGACACCGCCGTCGCGGTGCACCCAAACGACGAACGCTACAAGGACCTTGTCGGCAAGAACGTCTGGCTGCCGCTGGCGCACCGCTCGATCCCGATCGTTGCCGACGAGCACTCCGATCCCGAGAAGGGCACCGGCGCTGTCAAAATCACGCCCGGCCACGACTTCAACGACTTCGAGGTCGGCAAGCGCCATGACCTGCCGCTGATCAACATCCTCAACAAGGATGGCACGCTGAACGAGAACGTGCCCGAAGCCTATCGCGGCCTCGACCGCGACGAGGCACGCAAGGTCGTCCTCGCCGATCTCGAAGCCCTCGACCTTGTCGATCGCGTCGAACCGGTCACCCATGCCGTGCCGCATGACGAGAA
>DATEZM010000002.1:0-7285 GCA_035255625.1 Rhizomicrobium sp.
TCACCTCGCACGACACGCGCGACATCGAACTGGTCTGCGACCGCGTCATCGTCATCAACGAAGGCCGCATCGTCGTCGACCAGCCGACAGATCAGCTCCGCCGCCAGTTCCTCGGTCATCGTCTGGTGACCTTGCGCTCGGCGGCACCGACCATCGCGCTCGACTTTCCGGGCGTCATGCGCCGTACATCGGAGCCGCACCTGTCGGTGTTCGAGGTCGACACCCGTGTCACCCGCGTCGATGCCGTGGTGCAGGCGGCGCTGGCGATCGGCGGCATCGAAGACATCACCATCGAAGACCCGCCGATGGAGGAGGTGGTCCGTGCCATCTACGATGCCGCGCGCTGAGTTCCGCGGCACGCTGTCCGCGGCGTTCAGCGCCTTCGCGCTGGGCGTGCGGCGCAATCTTGCCAATTGGCCGATCCTGATGGGCCGCGCGTTGTTCTATCTCGTCGCGATGGCCGTGCTGTCGGCGCTGTGGGACAAGGTTTCGGCCCAGCGTGTTGCCGGCACTCTCGCGTCGTCGCTGCCGCATGGCGGGCTCACGCTCTACATCGGTGTGACGGAATGGATCACGCTCTCCGTCGCCGCCATTCACCTTCGCCTCGAGGACGACATCAGGCTCGGAATGCTGGAGCCGCATCTGCTGCGCCCCAAGCCCTATCTGCTGCAGAAGATCGCCGAGGCGATGGGCGACAGTGTTGCCCGCCTGCTCGGCATCGGAACGGCGGCGCTGATCGCGCTTGTGCTGTCCGGCCGCACGCTGCCGCCGCCCATCGCGTATTTCTATGTCGCCATCCTCGGACCGATCGGCACCGCCATCGGCGTGCTGATCTACGCCGCCGTCGGCCTCGCCGCGTTCTGGGTGCGCCGGGTGCTGCCGCCCTACATCATCACGCAGAAGATCTGGTTCCTGCTGGGCGGGCTGTTCGCGCCGATCGGTCTTTATCCCGCGTGGTTCTTCGGTATTGCGATTGTGTCGCCCTTCGCCGCCAGCATCTTCATGCCAGGCAACATGATGATCGCGCCGTCGGCCACGGCGTTCGCAGCAGACCTGGCCGCGCAGATCGCTTGGCTGATCGCGCTGAGCGCCCTGGTCGCGCTCATCTGGCGAGCGGGACTGCGCAAAGTGCTGCGGGAGGGCGTCTAGATGATCCCGACCTATGCCGCGAATATCGCGATCGCCATCCGCACTTCGCTGATGGATCGCACCAACTTCATTCTCAACAGCGCGGGGATGGTGCTGAACGACATCTTCTTCCTGATCCTCTGGTACATGTTCTTCGTCGGCTTCCGGCAGGTCGGCGGCTGGGGCCTGCACGACGTCGCGCGCCTGCTCGGCATCATCATGCTGGTCGTCGCGATCAGCGGCGTCTTCTTCGGTGGTTACCGCGACATGGCCGCCACCATCCTGCGCGGCGAGATCGACGCGTTGCTCACCCAGCCCAAAAGTGTGCTTCCCCGCCTGCTGGCGCGCGAGAGCATCGCCACCGCCTGGGGCGATCTGGTGATGGGCATCTGGATGCTCTGCACCTTTGCGGCGTTGTCCTTGTACGATCTGCCTTTCGTTCTCATCGGATTGGTCTGTGGCACCGTCGTCTATGTCGCCTCCGCCGTCGTCTATGCGAGCCTCGCTTTCTGGTTCGCCGGTGCGCGCAGCTTCGCCCGCGATTTGACCGACTTCATGCTGCTGTTCTCGAGCTATCCCGGTTCGATCTACGCCGGCATGACGAAAGTCGTCGCCTACACCTTGTTGCCGGCGGGCTTCATCGTGTTGGCGCCGGTCGCGTTCCTGCGCGGTCCATCGTTTTCGACACTGGGCGTCATGGTCGGCGCGGCACTTTGTTATGCCGCTTTTGCCGCCCTGGCGTTCCATCTGGGCCTGCGCCGCTACCGCCGCGGGCTGGTTCCCACCGGCTGAACCGCAACGTTCCGGCCATCCCGCCGTTTTCAGTAGTGGAACCTGGATCGAGGCCGACATGGCAAAGACCAAGAACAAACCACATGACTTGCGCGACGACATTTATGCGCCGCGCACGACCGTGACGAACACCAACGAGCGTCTGGCCGGCGCCGAGCCGCCCGCGGTGAATCCCAAGAAGGGAGATTTCCGTCTTGTGACGCCGGAGTCTGGCAAGGATGTCCCTGAGGGCCAGACGACGAAGGGCTGACCTCCAAGAAATAAGGCGGGACGCAGCCGTCGGCGGAACGCTTATTCCCAATCAGCACGGCTGCACACCCGCCCCGGTCCATAGCTCGACAGGCTGGCCGGTTGTCGCGGACGTCGCCGCGGCCCCTGGCACCTTCGCTTCACCACCTTGGTTTGCGCGGAATTGGGAGCGACGATCGTGCGCAACGACCGCCAATCCTTCTGCCGCACGGATGCGCACGAGCGCACATCCTGACCTGTATGACGTCCCGCGAATTTCATCGGCCCACGCCGGCCCGGCGCCCGGCGTGTAACACCACCGGGATGGTTAGGCTTCCTTTTTTGTGAACGCGGGATGTGGGGATTGAAAAGTGCATTTCAAGGGGTGCGACAATATTTATTTTTCGAGGGGCGCGGCGGCATTCCCCTCACCCGGAAATGCTTTGCATTTCCGACCTCTCCCGTGAACGGGAGAGGTAATTTGCGCTCAGTCACCTCTCCCGCTTGCGGGAGAGGTCGAACGGCGCGAAGCGGCGTTCGGGTGAGGGGGAAGGCCGCGCCGAGTTTTCTTTACTCTGAGATGTTAGCGTTCAAGAATTGTCGTCGCCGACCTTGCGTTGAAAAAGAAATTTCTTCAGCCGGCTTTTTCGCTGCCCGGAAGACTCGTAGTACTTGCCCGACGTGATATCGGGCGTTCTCTTGATTGACATGCCGACAAGTTGCGCGAGATTTTCCATGTCCCAAAGAAACGCCCGATTTGGAATTTTTAGCTTCTGAAGATAGTCCATCGCCGCCTTGTCAACTTTCACAGACGCGCGAACTAAGCCTGCCCAAAGGTCTGCGGCCTGCAATTGGAGGACCGCTTTGTCATCTTCACAGTGCGGAACTTTGTCCAACCGTGCTTTTACGTCCTGGTTCGGGCAAGTTGCTTGAAATAGCTCGAACGCATATTGCAAATCCGCAATTTGCCACTTCTCCATGCTGTCAAACACGAAACTGATACGCCCCTGCTTTTCGGGGCAGTGCAATGCGCACTGTTGCAAGGTCTGCACGTACGCGAAGTGCGACGGCTTTTTGTAGCTAGCGCCTATAAGATCGCTCAGATAAATCTCGTATTCGGCGATCTCCACAATTCCTGCATCAGCGCGCAACACATGCTTGTTGATGATTGAAATAAGTGCGTCAATTTTCGCGCCATGATCGGTGGCAGATAGCTTGTGAATGTTGTTGAACTTGAAGAACGGAATCGCAGGAGGCGTTGCTAACGCCGTTGTCCATTCCTTGATCAGCGCGTCCCAATGCTCGGCGGTGGCAGTTAAGCCGCCGACGACGAAGTGGGCCTCGTCTCCACTTTCATCAAAGTAGCTGATGCAATCCGTCATGTGCGGGAATGTGAGCGCGTTGCGCTGGGCGCGCAAGTATCAGAACGCGAGCGACATACCGAGACCCTGACGTTGCGGGCGTCGCCGAGGTATGGCTGTGAACAGAATACAGCAAACTATTCACCACAAGGCGCGACTCGTTGGTTACAAAAGGACGTCAATTCTTCCGCCATCGTTACATCACCTCTCGCAAGAGCAAGAGGTAACCGCGCGTCATGAACTCTTATCCCCCACCATACTCCAAACTCGCCCCCGCGGCGCCGAGGAAGGCGGTGTCTTCGCTCAGGATGAGGCGGGTCGGGATGGCTTTCACATTGGGCGACATGCGGCCTTTGCTTTCGAAGCCGCGAACCTGCAAACGCCGTGCAGAACCAGCGCCCATCGTCAGCGGTGCTGAAAAGCCGTGCGGCACACCGAGACCACGGTATCGCGCAGCCAGCGATGTGCCGGGTCGGCGTCCAACCGAGGATGCCACATCGCCGAAACCACGATCTCCGGCGTGCGAACTGGAAGCTCGAAACTCTGAAGTCCGGTTGTCGCCGCCTGATCGTCTGCCATGCTGTTACCGAGGCAAGAGTGCGGCACGAGCGCAACCAAGTCCGAGTGATGCGCGATCCGCATGGCATCGGGAAATCCTGGTACCACAACGGATACCGTCCTTCGGAGCCCAAGCTCTTCCAGGGCATCGTCAACCGGTCCGGTGAATTCCCCTCTTCGTGACGCAACAACATGATCGCAAGCTGCATATCTTTCGGGCGTAACGTCCGTCTCGCAAAGAAGCGGATGCCCGATCCGGGCCACCCCGACGAATCTGTCTCGAAACAAAGACTGCGTGCGAATCTCCGGCGCGAAGGCGCCCATGACGCCGATCTCCAAATCGATCTGCCCCTCGCGAAGCGGGCGCGCGTCCTTCTCCGGCTTGGGTGCGAAACGCAGGCGGACGCGTGGTGCAGCCTTGGTGATAGCCGCGACCAGGGAAGCAGAAAGGGCGGCGACAAACCCTTCGCTCGCACGGATGCTGAAGGTCCGCTCGAGCGAGGCGACGTCCAAATGGCTCACATCCGGCGTCAAGACCGCGCGCACGTCCCGGGTCAGCGCGTGGACGCGGTCGCGCAGTTCGGCGGCGCGTGGCGTCGGCACAAGCCCTCGTCCTGCGCGCACGAGCAGCGGATCACCTGTCGCCGAACGGAGCCGCGAAAGAGTCCGGCTCATCGCGGACGCACTCAAACCGAGGCGCCGCGCCGCGCCGGTCACGCTCCCCTCGGCGAGCAGTACGTCCAGTGCCGCCAGCAGATTCATGTCCATGATGTCCATGGACGAAGCCTATCGGAGTTGGCCAGTAACACCTAGCGTCTGACACAACTATAGCATGCGTATGATGCGTCTGGCGCTTGCCTTCCGTTTCTCACACATTCGCCAACGACCTCAGCAGCGAAAGATCTCTCATGCCCGCAGCCCCCGTCCCCGCCGGTACGATCCTGCTCATCGGCGCATCCCGCGGTCTTGGCCTCGCGATGGCTGCCGAATTCCTGAAGAAGGGGTGGAGCGTCGTCGGGACGGTGCAAGGCAGCGGCAGAACCGCGTTGCACGATCTGGCGGACGAATATCGGGACCGTATTGAGATCGAGTCCCTCGACATTACAAAGCCGGACCAGATCGCGGCGCTACACGACCGTCTCTCCGGCCGAAGCTTCGACATCCTGTTTCACAACGCCGGGATCGCCAACGCCAACCCGCACCAGTCCGTCGCGCAGGTTCCGGCGGAGGAGTTCGTGCGCGTGATGGTCACGAACGCCCTGAGCCCGATGCGCGTCATCGAGGGGTTGCAGGACCTTGTTCGTGCGGGCGGCCTCATCGGCATCATGTCGTCGGGACAGGGGAGTATCAGCAACAACGATCGGGGCAGGAACGATGTCTATCGCGGCAGCAAGGCCGCTCTGAACCAGTTCATGCGTTGCTACGCCGCGCGGCATGCCGGAGAGCCGCGCGCACTGGTGCTGATGGCCCCTGGCTGGATCCGCACCGACCTGGGCGGCCCCGACGCGCCGTTCGGGATCGAGGAAGCCATTCCGAAAGTCGTGAACGTCCTGCTCTCGCAGCAAGGCAAACCCGGTCTGCAATTTCTCGACAGTGAGGGGCGCACCGTTCCGTGGTGAAAGCTCGCCCCACGCCCTTCGACTTCATCCAAAAGGCGACGCGCAGACACCGCCTGCGCCACTGGTGCTCGGCCTATGCATTCAAGGACGGCGCCGGACTGATCGACATTGCCCGGCGATATTCGCCCGCGCGCATCGTCGAACTTGGTACGGCTCTCGGTTTCACCGCCTGCTGCCTCGCCTCGTGCGGAAAAGCGGTACGGGTCGATACGATAGAAGGTGACCCCCGGCATGCCGCACTGGCGCAAAGCAATATTGAAGCAGCGGGACTCGCCGAACGCATCACGGTGCATCTGGGCCGCTTTGAAGACGTTCTTCGAAGCCTGCCCGGTCGCTATGACATGGCGTTTTTCGACGGCGGCCCGCCTTCTATCCCGATCATTGAGCAGCTCCACACGCTGCTGGGTGATGATGGCGTCCTGATATGCGCCAATCAGTCTCGTGCCAGTGCCGGCCAAGCGCGTGACCTGAAGCGCGAATTCGACAACGCGGATCGGTGGCTGCGCGTTGGCGCGATCGAGGACGGCGGCACGCTGGTTTTCCACAAAGCGGAGCGAGGGGCATAACACCGGCAGGGGGCGGTGCGCAGATGGGTAAACGTGCCGCCGCGCCTTACCTTCCCCCATACTCCAAACTCGCCCCCGCCGCGCCGAGGAAGGCGGTGTCTTCGCTCAGGATGAGGCGGGTCGGGATCGCTTTCACATAGGGCGACATCCGGCCTTTGCTTTCGAAGCGTGACCGGAAGGCGCTTGCCTCGAGAACCTGCTCGATCTTGAGCGCGATGCCGCCGGCGATGTAGACGCCGCCGCGCGCGCCATGCGCCAGCGCGAAATCTCCTGCCACGGAGCCATAGATGGCGCAGAACATGTCGACCGCCTCGCCGCACGCCTTGTCGGTCATCCGCCGCGCCACGATGTCGGGAGCGGCGAGTGTTGCCGCCTTGCGGCCATCGAGTTCGGCCAATGCCGCGTAGAGATTTTCGATGCCGGGGCCGGACAGCACGCGTTCGATCGAGACATGGCCGAAGCGGCGCGCCAGGACCTTGAACACATCGGCCTCGCGATCATTGCCGGGGGCGAAGCCGGCATGGCCGCCTTCGGTCGCGACCGGAACGGAACGGCCGCGGAAGCGCGCCAGGCACGAAGCGCCGAAGCCGGTGCCGGCGCCGAGGATCGTGACCGGCTCGCCCGCCATGCCGGGAAGCTCCGGACCGATCGTGTGGATGCTTGCCGGCGGCAGTGCGCCGACGGCGAAGGCGAGCGCGGCGAAATCGTTGATGAGAAGCGCGTTGGCGAAACCGAAGCCGCGCAGATCCGATTCCGAGATGGTCCAGTTGCGGTTGGTGAAGGTGACTTTGCCGCCGCTCACCGGTCCTGCCACGGCAATGGATGCAGCAGAGGGCAGGGTGGCGAGCCGGACGCTGTCGAGATAGCGGCGCAAAGCTCCCGTGAAATCCGCAAAATCGGTGTCGAGGTCGAGCCGGCTGGAAATGGTCCAGGGAGTCGTAGCCGTGTCGACCACGGCGAAGCGCGCATGCGTTCCGCCGACGTCTCCGACGAGGACCTGTTTGTTGCCACTCACGGCTTCATCGTTCCTCCA
>DATEZM010000003.1:0-8067 GCA_035255625.1 Rhizomicrobium sp.
AAACCCGCTGGCGCCGAGTATCGACGCGCCCAGGAAGGCGAGGATTGGTGTCACGATGAAGTTGACATGATCTGCGCCGAAGTCCGCATCGTGTCCCTTCTTCATGCGGCTCAAGAGCCAGAGCAGGACGAATCCAACAAGCCCAAAAACTGCGCCAAATCCGGCCTGTCTCGCCAGAAATTGGGCGGTCTCGCCGGAGGCCAGGCTTTGATAGGCCATGGTGAGGGTTGCGGTGGCGAGCGACAGCTTGAAGAAGACCGACGTGAGCAGCGTACCGACCACGTCGTTCAAGGCGCTCTCGGCGATGACGATGTCCTTGGGATCGCGCCGCCGGAAGCGGACATGCTCCAGCACCGGAATGATCGCCGCAGGGTCGGTGGAGGCCAGGATCGCGCCGAGCAGGATAACGGCCGCCGGAGCAACCTTGAATCCCAGCAGAGCGGCGGCGGCGCCGATCACCAGCGACAGGCAGAAACCGGTAACCAGCACGCCGGGGATGGCAAGCAACGCGATCTTGAAAAAGAGACGCATGAAATTGCGAAGCGGCATCTCCAGGCCGCCGCCAAAAAGGATGATCGCGGCGCTGCCGGTCACCATCGACGCCAGCAGAGTCGGATCGGCGACAATCGGCGCAAAGAGTTTGTGCCCCGCCATTCCAAGCGCGATCGATACGACAAAAGAGGGAAGCGGCGTCCTCCAGGTCGCATAGAAACTCGCGAAACTGCAGAAGGAAAAGAGCACAATGGCGCCGAGCACCGGCGCGGAGGGGGCATCCTCCAGGCCCGCAAGCCCATGCAGGATGTCGCCTCCCCAGCGATTCGATATCACCGCCATCGCGCCCACCGCCAGAACGAGCCAGACATAGGGCAGGTAGCTGCCCCTGGGTTCGCTTTGCGGCTCCCGCGCCGTTTCAGTGGCTTCGGCACTCGTCATTGTTTGCCCCCAGTAAGCGACGGCGACCCGATTGCAATCGCGGTGTTTGCGAGACAACTATGATGTTGCTTGTCGGCGAAGGGTGTTCCCATGAAATTCGGACATGTACCCCATCCCAGGATTGCGGACCGCCTGAAGGACGGCCCAGCCCTCATAGAACACGAGCATATCGGCTTCAACGGCCGATTGGCGATCCTCATCACCAATGCCGTCGGCACGATGTGGTGCGCCTATCTGTTCGCGGCGATCGCACTCATCAGCCTTCCGGACGCCATTCACGGCGGCACCGCAGCGCTGGTCTCGTGGATCGCCCAGACATTCCTGCAGCTCGTTCTTCTGTCGGTGATCATGGTGGGGCAGAAAGTGGCCGCCGCGGCATCCGACAAGCAGGCGCTGCAGACCTATCAGGACGCCGAGGCCCTGATCAAAATCCAGGACGACGTCCACAGCCTGGTCAAGCTCAACACCGAGCTGACGCAACAGATCCACGATATGCTCGCCGCCAAAGCGACGCAGCATTGATCAAGCCGCGACGCCTTCCTTCACCGCGGCGGCCGCGGCGGCGACGGCTTCGCGCGCCTTCGGAATCAGGCTGCGCATGCTGAAGAAGCCGTGCACCATGCCGGGATAGTTCACATAGGTGACCGCCACGTCGGCGGCGTCGAGGTTGTCGGCATAGGCCCGGCCCTCGTCACGCAACGGATCGAAGCCGGCGGTGACGACATAGGCCGGCGGCAGGCCGGAGAGATCGGCGCAGAGCAGCGGCGACAGGCGCGGGTCCTTGCGATGCGCCATGTCGGGGCAATAGAGCTTGGTGAACCAGTCCATGCTCTCGCGCTCCAGGAAATAGCCCTTGGCGTTCTCGCGCATCGAGGCCGTTTCGGCGTCGGCGCCGAGTTGCGTCACCGGATAGATCAGGAGTTGGAAAGCGAGTTTCGGTCCGCCGCCGAGCTTCGCGAGTTGGGCGACGACAGCAGCGAGATTGCCGCCGGCGGAGTCGCCGCCGACCGCGAGGCGCGCCGCGTCGATGCCAAATGCGGCGGCGTTTGCCGCGATGTGGCGCGTCGCGGCGTAGCAATCCTCGACCGCAGCCGGGAAGGGATGTTCGGGCGCGAGGCGATAGTCGACCGAGACCACGCGGCAATTGCTGCCATTGGCGAGGCAGCGGCAGAGATCGTCATGGGTCTCCAGATCGCCGATCACGAAGCCGCCGCCATGGAAGAAGACGAGGCCGGCCAGCGTCGGCGCGCTTTCGCCGAGCGGGGTGTAGAGGCGCACGGCGATGTCGCCGGCCGGACCGGGAATGGTGCGGTTCTCGATGCGGCCTACGGCCGTATCGCCGCCGCGGAAGATGCTGGAGCGCATCGCGGCGCGCGCCGCCTGCGGCCCGAGCTCCCACATCTTGGGCAGTTTGAGCGCCGCCATCTGATCCATGATGCGGCGGACGTGGACGTCGAGGGACATGGGTTCTTCCGGTTGGATCAGCCCAGCATCGCAGCGACGGCCTTGGCGGCGCCGGCGAGCGCGTCGCGTGCCTGGGGCAGGACGGATTGCAGATAGACGAAGCAATGCACCATGTCGCCGAAATCGGCGACGGTGACCTTCACGCCGGCGGCGCGCAGCTTGTCGGCATAGCGCATGCCCTCGTCATGCAGCGGATCGAAACCGCCGAGCATGATGTAGGCCGGCGGCAGGCCGGAGACGTCCTTGGCGCGCAGCGGCGACAGGCGCGGATCGTTCAAGTCTGCGCCGGCGGGAACGTAGCTCTTGTAGAACCAATCGAGCGTTTCCTTCTCGAGGAAATAGCCGACGGCGAATTCCTTGAGCGACGGCGTCTCCTCGCCGATTTGAGTCACGGGGAAGAGAAGCATCTGCGCGGCGAGCGCGATACCGCCCTTGGCCTTCACCGCCTGTGTCACTTCCGCGGCAAGCGCGCCGCCTGCGGAGTCGCCGCCGACCGCGATGCGGTTGGCATCGACGCCGATCTCGGACGCATTGGTCGCGACCCAGGTGAGTGCCGCGAGCGCATCGTCGAAGGCGGCGGGGAATTTTTTCTCGGGCGCGAGGCGGTAATCGACCGAGACGACACGCAAGCCGCCTTCATTCGCCATCAGGCGGCAGAGCCCGTCATGGGTCTCGATGTTGCCGATGACGAAGCCGCCGCCGTGAAAGTAGACGAGCGCCGGCATCGGATCGGCACCGGCGGCGACGGGCGAGTAGACGCGGACCGGCACGTTGCCAGCGGGTGTCGGCACGGTCTTGTTCTCGACCTTGCCGACCGGAACATCGCGCGGGCCCACCATCTGCAGCAGCGCGGCGAACTGCTCGCGGCCGGCGGCCGCACCGGCCTCCGACATCTTGGGGCCGCCCATGGCCTTCATCTGGTCGAGGAAGCCCTTGACGATGGGATCGAGTGGCATGGCGGCCCGGGTTGCGCTTTTCCGCGATAGTGTGAGGGCAAGCCAGCGCGCGGTGCAAGGGCGTCGGCGCTACGGCCCGACGATCGAGGTGTTGGCGAGAACGCTTTGCGCCGCCTGGTAGTCCTCGCTGGCGATGCCGTCGACCGTCAACATCGTGACGCTCGCCATGTGACCCGCATCGGTCTTCACCGCCACCATGTGCACATTCACATGCACGCCGGACGGATTGACCATCGAGCTGTCATATTCGTAGCCGCGAAAGCCGGAGATTATGGTCGGACCCATCTGCTGCGGCGCATTCGCGCCGGCCGCCTTCATCGCGCCGGTCGCGAGATCGTCGAGATTGCCGCTATAGCTGCCGATGGTGAGCGCGTAGGACGCCGTCTTGTTGCCGGAGATCAGCAGCATATTGCCATCGCCGTCGGGCTGATGCGTCCAGCCGTCCGGCGTGGTGATGACGAACGCGGGCGCGCCGGTCTGCGGGAAGCGGACCTGTTCGGCCCGCACTGGCATGCTGAAGAACACCGCCGCGCCAAGCGCGGCCAGGAAATGCATTTTCATCGGCTTACCCCCACTTATGGAATCTCTATGACGTCTTCTTCGGGCGAAGCGGCAAACAGCTTGTCGACCAGATTGCGCCGGCGATCCATCGTGGCGCGCTGATTGACATAGCCCTTGTCGGTAATTTCATGGCCATCGATCGACGGCGGTTCGGCCATGACGGTAACACGCTTGATGCGGGTGGACGAGCCGGACTGGGCGCGGTTGTGGGCGGCGAATTTTTCGCGCAGGGCACCGCGGAATTTTGGATCGCTGGCGATGGCCGCCATATCGGATGTGCCGCAGATCTGTGCGGCGGCTGCTGCGACCGGCCAGACCAGCAGGCCGACAAAGGGCTTGTCCTGCCCGCAGACAATACAGTCGAAGACGAGCGGCGACGCGGCGGCGACGGCGTGGGCGCGCAGCGTGCCGGCGGAAACCCACGTGCCGGAGTCGAGTTTGAAATCCTCCGTGACGCGGCCGTCGAAGACGAGGCCCTGCGCGGGATCGTTGTCATCGACGAAGCGCGCGGCGTCGCCAAGCGAATAGAATCCCTCCTCGTCGAACGCCGCCTTGGTGAGATCGGGGCGCTTGTGATAGCCGGGCGTCACCGTCGGGCCCTTCACGCGCACTTCGAGCTTGCTGCCGTTCGGCACGAGCTTCAGTGTGATGCCGGGAAGCGGCAGGCCGATCAGGCCGACGCGTTCGGTGATCCAGTGCACGACGGTAACGCCTTGCGTTTCCGTTGCACCGTACATCGTGGTCATCGGAATGCGCTCGCCGACCGATGCGATCGCCAGCGCCTGGAAGCGCTCATAGATGTCCTGGCTCAGCGTCGCGCCGCCATAGCCGGCCATGCGCAGCCTGGCGAAAACGTGGTCGCGCAATCCCTCGTCGCGCTCCATCGCGTCGCACAGCCAACCGAACGCGATCGGCGCGGTGCCGATGCCGAGCGGGGTGATGTCGCGCAGATTGCGGATGGTCTCGTCGAACATGCCGGGCAACGGCTTGCCGGCATCGAGATAGATCGTACCGCCGGCGTTAATCTGGCCGTTGAAGCCGATATTGCCGGCGCTGATATGGTTCCACGGCATCCATTCGAGGCTTTGCGGAATCTCGGAAGGATCGGCCGCCTCGGTGCGCAGCGCCTCCTGCGCCGCGATCACCGCGCACATCATGCCATGGGTCTGCACCACGCCTTTGGGCATGCCGGTCGAACCCGACGTAAAGAGATACTTTGCCGTGGTGCCGTGATGCAGCGCTTCGGTCGCCTTGGCGACATCGGGCGAAGGATTGGTGCGGATGAGGTCCTCGTAAGGCGTCGTCGCCCGGCCGGGAATTGGCTGAACGGTGACGATCTCGACGCCGTCGAGCGGCAGGGCGGCAAGCGCGCGGGCATAGAGCGGACCCTGCTCGGCGAAGATCATCTTCGGCTCGGTGACGGCGAAGACGTGCTTGAGCTTGGAATGGTCGCCCGACATCAGCGAATAGGCGACGCTGACCGGCGCGATCGGCATGCCGGCGAACATCGCGCCCAACGTCATGGTCGCGTGCGCGATCGAATTGCCCGACAGGACCATTAGCGGCGTGTCGGCATTCATGCCGCGCGACAGCAAAGCTTGTGCAATCGCCTGGGCGCGAGCGAAGGCTTCCCCATAGGTGATGAAGCGCCAGTCGCCGGTCTTGCCGGTCTCGAGCGGCACGCGCTCGCCTATGAAATTGCGCTCGGGATGCGCCTTGGCGCGCGCCTCGAAAAGGTGCGCGATGGAACGGTGCATCGGCCCGAGTTTATGGCGGGAATCGATGTACACGGTGCCGTCGGGCTTCCGCCGGACCTCGATGTCCGGCGCCTTCTGCGGCAGTGGCCGGAATGGCGGCGGGTTTTTCACTTGGACATTCATGCACTTGCTCCCTGACGGCAGGAACTACACTTCCTGTCCGTGAATCCTTATATTTCCCACGAGAGCCGGTATAATCTCCGGCGACCCACGAGGTTCTCTCCGCATGCGCGGCAAAAGCGTGTTGCTCATCATCGGCGGCGGGATCGCGGCCTACAAGTCTCTTGAGCTGATCCGGGCGCTGAAATCCCGCGGCGCCGGCGTGCGCGCGATCATGACGGCGGCGGCGGCGGAATTCGTCACGCCGCTTTCCGTTGCGTCACTGAGCGGCGAGAAAGTCTATTCCGATCTCTTCAGCCTCACCGACGAGGCCGAAATGGGTCACATCCAGCTGTCGCGCAGCGCCGATCTCGTCGTGGTCGCGCCGGCGACGGCCGACCTGATGGCGAAACTCGCCGGCGGCCTCGCCAACGATCTGGCCTCCACGGCGCTGCTTGCCACCGACAAGCCTGTTCTGATGGCGCCGGCGATGAATGTGCGGATGTGGAATCATCCGGCGACGCAGCGCAACCTGGCGCGGCTGCAAAGCGACGGCGTGATCTTCGTCGGTCCGAACGATGGTGAGATGGCGTGCGGCGAATTCGGTCCGGGGCGGATGGCCGAACCGGAAGAGATTGCCACCGCGATCGCCGCGCAATTTAGTGGTGGTGCGCTTGCCGGTGTAAAGGCATTGGTAACGGCGGGACCGACGCAGGAACCACTCGATCCAGTGCGCTTTATCGCCAACCGCTCGTCGGGCAAGCAGGGCTATGCCATCGCGCAGGCTTTGTCGCGCGCCGGCGCCGACACGACACTGGTCTCTGGTCCGGTCGAGCTTGCCGCGCCAACCGGCGTGAAGCTTCTCAAGGTGACCACGGCGCGCGAAATGCTGGCGGCATGCGAAAGCGCCCTACCCGCGGACGTCGCGGTGTTGACGGCGGCTGTCGCCGACTGGCGGCCCGAGATCGCCGCCAACAACAAGATCAAGAAGGAAAAGGACGCCGCCGCGCCGACGATCCGTCTTGTCGAGAATCCCGATATCCTGGCGACATTGACCAAACACGCGAAACGGCCGCGCCTGGTCATCGGTTTCGCGGCCGAGACCGATGACGTGGTGACGAACGCCGTCGCCAAGCGGGCACGAAAAGGCTGCGACTGGATCGTTGCGAACGACGTGAGCCCCTCGACCGGCATCATGGGCGGTGACCGCAATACGGTGCATCTCATTACTTCCAGCGGTACGGAAAATTGGCCCGACATGGCGAAATCCGAAGTCGGCACGCGCCTGGCGGGGCGGATTGCCGACGCACTGAAGGGGGCGGCGTGAAGATCAACGTCGTCCGCCTTCCGCACGCACAGGACCTGCCCCTTCCCGCTTACGCAACCGAAGGATCGGCGGGCATGGACCTTGTCGCGGCGATCGGCGCGGATTTCGAATTGGCGCCGGGGCGGCGCGCGCTGGTGCCGACGGGAATCGCCATCGAACTGCAGCAAGGCTTCGAGGCGCAGGTGCGGCCACGCTCAGGCCTTGCCGCCAATCACGGCATCACGGTGCTCAACGCGCCGGGCACAGTCGACTCCGACTATCGCGGCGAGGTGAAGGTCGTTCTGATCAATCTCGGCGAAACACCGTTCACGGTTTCCCGCGGCATGCGTGTCGCGCAGATGGTGATCGCCCGGCATGAGCGCGCCGAACTCGTCGAAGGCGCGTCGCTCGGCACAACCGCGCGCGGCGATGGCGGCCACGGATCGACCGGACTTACCAGCTTGAAGCGGGCGTGATGCTGAAACTTTCGCGAAAAACTTTATTGGCACTCGAGGCAGTCATCGACATCGCCTTCAATGCGCGGCCCGAGCCGGTGCAGGCCAAGGAGATCACCGCGCGCCAGGGCGTGCCGCAGCGCTATCTCGAACAGGTGATGCAGCAGCTGGTACGCGCGGGCGTGCTCAAGGGCGTGCGCGGACCGCGCGGCGGCTATCGCCTCGCGAAGGAGCGGCGCCGCATCTCAGTCGGTGACGTGGTGCGGGTCGCCGAAAGCCTCGAAGACGAGGAAGCCGAGCCGATCGAACCACGCTCGGATCTGGGCGTTCGCATTGTGGGGCCGCTGATCCAGAGTCTGCAGGACGAAGTCATGGCGCGGCTGGATGCGATCAGCATCGAGGACTTGTGCCAGCGGGCCCGTACCGCCGGCATCGACTGCGGCGGGGCGACGAGCGCGGATTTCACGATTTAGGAGAACACCATGGAAGCAGGAAAACCCGGGCGCGGACGTGTCTACAACTCCATCACCGAGACG
>DATEZM010000004.1:0-8124 GCA_035255625.1 Rhizomicrobium sp.
TGCTGAGATTGGCCTGATGCAGCCATAGGCGCTTAAGCCCGGCCGGCGCGATGCCATTCGCGGCCAGATGATCGACGATGAGCTCCGCCACCATGGGCACGACTTCCTTGAAGACCTTGCGGCCTTCCTGGACGAAGAGCTTGTCCGTCTTGCCGATCCCTTCCGGAGCCGCGCGGTTCAGGAAGCCGAAATTGTTGCGGATGTTGTTGGAGAACTTGGTCTTGAGCCGGGTCGCGAGAATCTCCCAGGCGTTGCCGCCGCGGACGTCTTCGGTGCGTTCGACAATGAAGGCCGTCGCCACGTCGCCGAAGATGAAATGGCTGTCGCGGTCGCGGAAATTGAGATGGCCGGAGCAGATCTCCGGATTGCACACGAGGATGGCGCGGGCGTGGCCGGCTGCGACCATGTCGGCCGCGGCCTGCAATGCGAAGGTCGCGGACGAGCAGGCGACATTCATGTCGAAGCCGAAGCCTTCGATACCGAGCGCCTCCTGCACCTCGATCGCCATCGCGGGATAGGCGCGCTGCAAGTTGGACGCGCCGACGAGCACACCGTCGATGTCGGCCGGCGCACGTTCGGCGGCCTTGAGCGCGTCACGCCCGGCCGCGACTGCCATCTCGGCGAGGACGGAGATCTGGTCGTTCGGCCGCTCGGGAATGCGCGGACACATGGTCTGCGGGTCGATCACACCCGCCTTGTCCACGACATAGCGCGCCTTGATGCCAGACGCCTTGACGATGAACTCGACCGATGACTCGACCAGTGCTGTCGCTCTGCCTTCCGCAATCGCCTGTGCGTTGGCGGCATTGGTGTTGCGGACATAGGCGTTAAACGCGGTCACCAATTCGTCGTTGGAGATCGAATGCGGCGGCGCATAGAGGCCGGTCCCGCTTACAGCGAGCGTCGTCACGCGTGCCATCCCTTTGAAAGCGACACAGGCTGGCGCAGGCCTACCGCAAAGGCAAGCATTTCGCGGCTCGCTTTGAACCGCGTGGGGCGCTAAAAGCCGCGCCATGAATGGCGAGACGGCACTTGTGCTCTTCTCCGGCGGACAGGATTCGACGACCTGTCTGGCGTGGGCGCTGTCGTGCTTCGCGCACGTCGAGACGGTTGGCTTCGACTACGGCCAGCGTCATCGCATGGAACTCGATGCGCGACCGGGTTTGCGTGCTGTGCTTGCCGGCTTTCCGCAATGGGCCGGACGGCTCGGCGAAGATCATCTGCTCCCCATCGACACGCTGCGCGCCATCGGCGGCACGGCACTGACGGCGGACATGAAGATCGAGATAGGCGCGAACGGCTTACCCACGACGTTCGTGCCGGGGCGCAATCTGATGTTCCTGACCGCGGCGGCTGCATTGGGCTATCGGCGCGGAATTTCCGATCTCGTCGGCGGCATGTGCGAGACCGATTTCTCGGGCTATCCCGATTGTCGCGACGAGACCGTCAAGGCCACGGCGCATGCGCTGTCGCTCGGGTTTGCGCGTGAGACCAGGGTCCATACGCCGCTGATGTGGCTCGACAAGGCCGCGACCTGGAAGCTCGCCAAAGAACTGGGCGGCACAGCGCTGGTCGAGCTGATCGTGCGCGAGACGGTGACGTGCTACGCAGGCGATCCGGCGCCGCATGCGTGGGGCAAGGGCTGCGGCACATGCCCCGCGTGCGAATTGCGCGCGCGCGGTTACACGATGTACCGCGCGTCATGACCTACGCTGTCAAGGAAATCTACTACACGCTGCAGGGCGAAGGCGCGCGCACCGGCCGTGCTGCCATGTTCCTGCGCTTCGCCGGCTGCAATTTATGGAGCGGACTGGAGCGCGATCGTGCGAGCGCGGTCTGCCAGTTCTGTGACACGGATTTCGTCGGCACGGATGGCCCCGGTGGCGGCAAGTTCGCGACCGCAGAGGACTTGGCCGCGGAAGTGGCCGAGAAGTGGCCAGGCGGAGCAGAACCTTACGTCGTCTGTACCGGCGGAGAGCCGCTACTGCAACTGGACGACGCAGCCATCGCGGCGCTGCACGCGTGTGGCTTCGAGATCGGGATCGAAACCAACGGCACGCTCATCCCGCCGCAGGGCATCGACTGGATCTGCGTGAGTCCGAAGGCGGAAGCCGACCTCGTGCTCAGACAGGGCGACGAACTCAAATTGATCTACCCGCAAGCAGGCGCCGAGCCGGAACGTTATGCCGGCCTTGGGTTCGCCAACTTCTTCCTGCAGCCGATGGACAATGCGGAGCAGGCCGAGAACACGCAGGCCGCCATTCGCTACTGCCTTGCTCATCCGCAATGGCGGCTGAGCCTGCAAACGCACAAGCTCATCGGCATTCGCTAGACTGACCATTGGGATGCCCGTTATAGTTGCAGCTTGTGGCGGGGTGGGCGCGTGGGATTCTGGCGTCGCGGTGCGGTGATCTGGCTGTGTACGTGGGCGCTGACGCCCGCGCAGGGCAGTCCCTATTCCGATTTCAATGCCGGCGTGGCGGCGAACAATTGGAAGCATTGCGACATCGCCATCGCGCGAATGACGAGCGCGTTGAGTATGCCCGGTCTTTTGGACAATCTGAAAGTTCCTGCGCTGATCGTGCGCGCCCAGTGTCGGGCACGCGACAAGAATTACGAGGGCGCGGCCGCCGATCTCGACGCCGCGCTGGCGCTCAAGCCCGACGACTACGATGCGCATATGTATCGCGGCAGTGTGCGCATGGTCCTGAAGGAGCCGGCGGTCGCGGAGCAGGACTTCGATGCGCTGATCCGCATTCGGCCCGATCTGGCCACAGGCCGCATCCTTCTGGCGCGATATTATCTCGCCGAGAAGCGGTTCGACGCCGCGATCGAACAGTACACGGTAATGGTCGGGGACGATGATGTATTCGGGTATGTGTTGCGGGCGAAGGCCTATTTTATGCACGGCGATCTCGATCGCGCGCTGGCGGACGCGAATTATCTGGTGGGAATAGGCCCCAAGCAGCCTTTGGCCCATCTGACTCGCGAAGTCATCTATGAAGCGCGGGGAGATTTTTCGCGTGCCCTGTCGGACATCAACGAGGCGATGGACGACGGCGCGGATGGGCCGGAGCAGGAACGGCAAAAGGGCGTCGTGTTGTGGAAGATGGGCCGGTTCTCCGATGCCGGCGACTCCTTTCGCCGCGCGATAAAGGGCGATCCCAAAAGCGGCTACAACTTGATGTGGCTGAACCTTTCGCGGCTGGACGACGACGAGCCGGACCGCGAACTGGCCGCACGCGCCGCCGCCGTCGATCCGTCGGCATGGCCGGGGCCGTTGCTTGCGGTTTATACCGGGCAGTCGACGCCCGACGCGGCGCTGAAGGCCGCGGCGGCCGGGGATGCTGACGATCTTGACCGCAACGCCTGCGAAGCCGATTTTTACATCGGCGCCTGGGATGTCCACCACGACGCGAAAGACGCGGGGCGTGCGCTGCTTGAGCAGGCCGTCAAAGACTGTCCTGCCGACTACGTCGAAGGCTACGCCGCGTCGGTCGAACTGAAGCGGATGAAATGAAGCGCGAAGCCGCCGCCCTCGCTCTGATGCTCACCATGGTCGCCGCGCTGGCCGACGATGTGCCACAAGGAGCTGCGCCGGCGGCATCTGCACCGCCGTCGGCGAAACCTGTCTGCACACTGCCGCAAATCGCCAGCCTCGATATGCAGACCGAAACAAGCGGTCTGGTGACCGTGCCCGTGACCGTCGACGGCGTGACGGGACGCTGGACGGTCGATACCGGCAACACCGGCAGCATGATCGGCGCGACGATCGCAATTCAGCAGAAATTGCGGATCAACTCGCTGCGAATTCCAGGCGTAATGATGGGTGGGTTGCCGATCCGCCGGTACGCGATCGCGCCGACGGTCGTATTTGCCGGCATGCATGGCAGCGATGTCGAACTTTCGATCGCACCGGAATCGATCCTTGACAATGACACGATCGGGATGCTGGGCCCCGACATCCTGCAGCACTACGACATCGACTTCGATTTCGCGGCGGGCAAGCTCAACGTATTCTCGCCCAATCACTGTCCCGGCAAGGTGATCTACTGGACCAAAGGTACCTATGCGCAGGTACCATTCAAGCTCGATGGGGTGGGCCATATCACCATTCCGGTCATGCTGGACGGCAAGGCGATGACGGCGGTGGTCGACACGGGCGCGCAGGGCTCGGCGATGAGCTTCGCAACGATGAACTCACTGTTCGGCATCGACGAAAAGAATCCCGCGTTGAAGCCGCTGGGCGACATTCCGATCAACAACATGGCGCCGACGCCGGCATATCGCTATCCCTTCGCGACGCTGACTTTCGAGGGCGTACAGGTCGGCACACCGAACATCACCGTCCTCAAAGACACAGGAATGGGCGATGACGCGCCAGAGCTCCTGCTGGGCATCGAGACTTTGCGCCAGCTGCACCTCTACATCGCCTATGGCGAGGGCAACATCTATGTGACGCCCGCCGAAGAGCGTTAAACAAACGTCTCTGCTTTCCGGCGTCGCGTTTCGCCCTTCGGCGTGCGGGCGCGCAAATCGGCGAGCAAATCCTTCTTCATCGCGGCGTCAGATGGCTCGTCCCACAGATTGCGCCACTGTTTCGGATCGTTTCTCAGGTCGTAGAGTTCGCCCTCGGTGCCCTCATAGGTCGACGTCTTGCCATAGGCCGTGATCGTCCAGCCATCGCGGTGGAGCGTGCGCAGCGATATCGAAACGTCCTTGAATTCGCTGTCCCATTCGGTGAAGACCGCTTCGCGCCCGGCCGCGGCCGTGGCATCGCGAGGCAGTGGCGCACCTTCCATCCAGTCCGGTTTTTCGACACCGGCGATCTCGCAGAACGTAGGCGCGAAATCGACCTGGCCGACCGGTGCCGCGAACGCAGCGGGCGCGACGTGCGCGTTCGGCGCCGGCCGCCAGATCAGCGGCAGACGCATCAGGCTGTCGACGTGGTGCGGGCCCTTGAACAGGAGCCCGAAATCGCCCTGGAACTCGCCGTGATCCGTCGAGAAGATCACATCGGTGTCGCCGTCCCAGCCGCGCGCAGCGATTGCCGCCATGACGCGGCCGACAGCGTCATCGATCAGCTCGTTCTTGATATGCGTCATCGCATCGATTTCGCGAAGCTGGTCGGTCGTCAACGACGACGGTGCCCATTTCGGCGGCGCCTCGTAACAGGTCATGCGCTCGCCGGTCCACCATTCGCGCCAGTGTTTCGGCTTGGCCGACAGGATTTCATCGATCTTCGCCGCGCTGCCGGGATAGCCGTCCGGCACCGGCAGGTCCCGCCAGTTATGGCGGTGCAGTTCGCTCTGCGGCGGATCCCACGGATGGTGCGGATCGGGAAAGCTCATCCACACGAACCAGTCTTCCTTCGCATCGAGCGAGTCGAGATAGGCGACGGTGCGGTCGGCGACCCAATCGGTGTGATAGAGACCGCGCGGCGTCGCGTTGTGCTTGACCTGCACTGCGCCGGTGTCGCCTTCGCCGAATGAGTTCTGTGCAAAATCGGGTCCGAGAACGGGAAAGAAATTGTCCAACACCTCGGGATGGGTCTTCATCAGCCATTGCGCATAGTGCAGCGGCCCGCGCGCGCCATGCGCCGCAAGCTCCATATGGTCGAAGCCGCGATGCGGGCCGAATGTGCCCTCGCGGCCCATGCGGTTCTCGTAATATTTGAGCTGCAGATCCAGGAACGGCTCGAAATGCGCCTTGCCGATCAGCGCGGTGCGATAGTTCTTTTGCTCTTTCAACAGCCGCGCTACCGACGGCGCGTCCTCGGGTAATGGGACGCCGTTCATCCATACGCCATGGGTGGTGACGTACTGCCCCGTGATCATCGTGGCGCGCGCCGGCATGCAGACAACGTTCTGCGCGTGGCAGCGCGTGTAGTTGATGCCAGTCCTGGCGAGGGCGTCGATGTTGGGCGTGCGCGCGATCTTCTGGCCGTTGGCGCCGATGGCGTCGAAGCGCATCTGGTCGGTGGTGATGAAGAGGATCTTGCGGCCCATGTTCAGAACCGGCTCACGATCTTTGTCATGTCCGGCCGCACGCGTTCTTCGAGCGGCTGCGCCGGATGGCCGATATAGACAAAGCCCGCGATGCGCTCGCCCGATTTGAGACCGAGCCGGTCGCGCACGAGAGGATGATAGGCGCACCATTCAGTAATCCAGTTGGCGACGAAGCCCAGCGCATGGCTTGCGATCAGCAGGTTCTGGCAGACAGCCCCGGCAGAGAGGATCTGTTCCCACTCCGGAATCGGAATCGATTCCCGCACGCGGCTGACGACTGCGACAATGACAGGCGCGCGGAGAATGCGATTGCGCTCCATGTCGAGGCGCTCCTCCGTCACCTGCGGCTCGGTCTCGCGGAGGACATCCGCGAGGAGCCCGCCCATGCGCTTGCGGCCCTCACCCTCGAAAACGATGAAGCGCCAGGGGAAGAGCTTGCCATGGTCGGGCACGCGGGCCGCGGCCGTCAGGATGGCCTTGAGCTGCGCTGCTGAAGGCCCCGGTCCCGTCATGGTCTTGGCCGATCCCGAGCGACGAGTCAGCAGAAGATCGAGCGCACCGGGCGCGGGACGGTTAAGGGCGGGCGTTGCGGAATCCATGAGAGGCCTATGCGAGGGATGAGGTTGCAGATGCGCCGGGGCATCCTATTTTAAGTATGGGATGCCGTCGTTCACGCGGCTGACGCGTTGTTTTGTCACAAACCGCGGCCGGCTGCTATAATACAACACGAGGAGAAGTTATGGCCGTCACGCGAGAAAAGATCGCCTCCTGCGACCCGATCTGGTCGGCGCTCAGGGACGAGGCGCATGCCTTGGCCGAGCGCGAGCCGACGCTGGCGAGTTTCGTTCACGCCACGGTGCTGAAGCACGACCGGTTGGAGAACGCACTTTCGTATCATTTGGCCAAGAAGATCGGTTCGGAAGATCTGTCGCCGATGATGACACGCGAGATTTTCGACGAGGCGATGACCGACGATTCCGGCATCGGCGATGCTGTGCGCGCCGATCTGTCCGCGGTATTCGACCGCGATCCGGCCTGCCGGTTCCATCTCGATGCTTTCCTGTTCTACAAGGGGTTCCACGCGCTCGAGAGCCATCGCATTGCGCATTGGCTGTGGATGCACGATCGCCAATCGATGGCGCGGTTCTTCCAGAGTCGCGTCTCCGAACTCTTCGCCGTCGACATCCATCCGGCCGCGCGGATGGGCAAGGGCATCATGATCGACCACGGCACCGGCGTCGTGATCGGCGAGACCGCCGTCGTCGAGGACGATGTCTCCATCATGCAAGGCGTGACGCTCGGCGGCACGGGCAAGGAAACCGGCGACCGTCATCCGAAGGTGCGCCGCGGCGTGCTCATCTCGCTCGGTGCCAAGATCCTCGGCAACATTGAGATCGGCGAGTACAGCCGGGTCGGCGCCGGGAGCGTCGTGCTGAAAAATGTACCGCCCGGCTGCACCGCCGTGGGCGTGCCGGCACGGCTCACCAACTGTGCAGGTGGTGATCGCCCCTCGCAGGAAATGAATCAGGTCATCGATGTCGATCAGGACAAGTCCGGCTAAGCGCCGGGCCTTGACCGAGCCCAAGGCGCATGCGAGTTGGACCTCGCTCTTTTCCGGAGACTCCCGTTGACCCGCAGTGAAATCTGGCGCCTCGAGAAATATCTGCGCAACCTGTTTCGATTGGACACGATTTCAATCGTCGAGCGGCCGAAGCAGGCGGATTCGGTGGAGGTCCAGGTTGCCGGCGAATTCATCGGAGTGATCTTCAAGGACGAGGAAGATGGCGAAGTCTCCTACGCCTTCAACATGGCGATCCTGGAGATGGACCTGCCGGAAGCACCGGCCAGCCGCTCCTAGGCCGCGTTCAAGACCTTCAGAAACACCGCGCCGAATTCCGCGAGCTTCTTGGCGCCGACACCATTGACCTCGGCGAATTCGTCCAGCGATCGCGGGCGGCGCTCGGCCATGTCGATGAGCGTGCGGTCGGGGAAGATCGCATAGGCAGGCACGCGGCGCTGTTTGGCGAGGCGCAGACGCAGCTCCTTGAGTGCGGCCAGCAGGTCGGCATTGGCGGTCGACGCGGCCATGACGTCCTGCCGGGCCTGTTTGCGCGTC
>DATEZM010000005.1:0-6084 GCA_035255625.1 Rhizomicrobium sp.
GCCGGAGGAACTGAAAGCGCGCGGCGGGGCGTGGTTCCAGGTGGGCGCGCTTCAGATGCATATCGGCGTCGATCCCGAATCGAGTCCGAAGAGCAAGCGCCATATCTGCTTTCTGACCGGCGATCTCGCCGCTGCCAAGGCATCTGTGCTTGGCCACAGCGTGGCGATCGAGGAAGACGGCGTGGCGGAGGGTCTGTCGCGCTTTTTCATCCGCGACCCCGCCGGCAACCGGATCGAGATCGGGCAGAGGTAGAGACACTGGCCATCCTCGCCATCGACCAGTTCAAGGCCGCGCTGCCCGACCGTGCCAGACTCTTGGGCCTCGACCTCGGCGAAAAGACGATCGGGATCGCGCTGTCGGACACCCTGCTGACGGTGGCGACGCCGATGGAGACGCTGGCGCGTGGGAAGTTCAGCACGGATGCCACGAAACTCGACGCGATCATCGCAGCACAAGGCGTCGGCGGGTTAGTGGTCGGCCTGCCGCTCAATATGGACGGGAGCGACGGGCCGTCGGCGCAATCGGCGCGTGCCTTTGCACGCAACTTCGCTGCCCGCGCCCCGGCCCTGCCGATCCTTCTGTGGGACGAGCGGTTGTCCACCGCGGCGGTGACACGCACACTCATCGAGGCCGACGCCTCGCGAAAGCGCCGCAGCGAAGTCGTGGACAAGATGGCCGCGGCTTATATCCTTCAGGGCGTGCTGGAGCGGCTGCGGCGGATTTAATTCGTCCTCCTCCACAGCATTTTTACCGCCATACCGATCCCGCCTTGCCCCCGACCGGCCGCTTGCCTATACACCACGCTTTAATGACCACGGCCTCAGCCGACCCCTTCCTTAAATCCAGCCATCTGCTTGGCATCGAAGCCCTTTCGGTCGAGGAGATCGCCGGGTTGCTCGACCTTGCCGACACTTATGCCGCGCTCAACCGCGCCGCGACCAAGAAGACCGACATCCTCAAGGGCCGCACCCTCATAAATCTGTTCTTCGAGGCGTCGACCCGCACGCAGAGTTCTTTCGAGCTGGCCGGCAAACGGCTCGGCGCCGATGTCATGAATATGAGCGTGCGCGCGTCGTCGGTCTCCAAGGGTGAGACGCTGATCGACACCGCGACCACGCTGAACGCGATGCGTCCCGACATGTTGGTCGTGCGCCATCAGGATTCCGGCGCCGCGGAGCTTCTGGCGCGCAAGCTGGACTGCTGTGTCGTCAATGCCGGCGACGGCAGCCATGAACATCCTACCCAGGCCCTGCTCGACGCGCTGACAATTCGCCGGCGGCGCGGGAAGTTCGAGGGCCTGACCGTGGCGATCTGCGGCGACGTGCTGCACTCGCGCGTCGCGCGCTCCAACATTCATCTGCTGCTCAAGATGGGCGCGCGAGTGCGCCTGATCGCGCCGCGCACGCTGCTGCCGGCCGATGCCGACCGCTTCGGAGTCGAGATCTTTCACGACATGCGCAAAGGGCTCGAAGGAGCCGATATCGTGATGATGCTGCGGCTGCAGCTGGAGCGCATGACGGGCGCCTTCGTGCCGTCGACGCGAGAGTATTTCCGTTTCTACGGCCTGGACCACGAGAAGCTGAAGGCGGCGAAGCCCGGTGCCCTCGTCATGCACCCAGGCCCGATGAACCGGGGCGTCGAGATCGATTCGGCGGTCGCCGACGATATCGAGATCAGCGTCATCCAGGAACAGGTCGAAATGGGCGTCGCCATCCGCATGGCGGTGCTCGATGCGCTGTCGCGCGGCCTGGCGCGCGAGGGGCGCAACGCGCCATGATGAAGGGCCGCATCGCCTTCCGGAACGCGCGGCTAATCGATCCCGCCAGCGGCCTCGACGCCAAAGGCGGGCTTCTGGTCGAGAACGGCCGCATCGCCGATGTGGGGCCGAGACTCTTCAACGACGCCGACAAGAACGATCCGGAAGTGATTGATGCGAAAGGCCTTGTGCTGGCGCCCGGCCTGATCGACGCGCGGGTCTTCACCGGCGAGCCGGGGACCGAATACCGCGAAACATTGCAATCGGCGAGCGAGGCGGCCGCGGCCGGCGGCATCACCACTATCGTGGTCATGCCGAACACCGATCCGGTGATCGACGAGCCGTCGCTGGTCGATTTCATCCTGCGTCGGGCACTGGGCACGGCCAAGGTGCGCGTCGCACCGATGGCAGCTCTGACAAAGGGTCTTGGCGGCGAAGTGATGACCGAGATCGGGCTGCTCAAAGAAGCCGGCGCGGTCGCGTTCAGCGATGGCGACCGCACCGTAGCCAACACGCGCGTGCTGCGCCGCGCGCTAGCCTATGCGTCGACCTTCGGTGCGCTGGTGGTCGGCCATGCCGAGGATCCCGACCTCACGGAGGACGCCGCTGTGACCGAGGGCGAGTTCGCCATGCGGCTCGGCCTGCCCGCCGCGCCCTCCGCCGCGGAAGCCATCATCGTGGAGCGCGACATCCGCCTCGTGGAGATGACCGGTGCGCGCTATCACTTCGGACAGATTTCCACGCGCGCCTCGCTCGACATCATCGCCGCCGCCAAGCGGCGCGGCCTTCCCGTGACTTGCGGCGTGTCAGCCCATCACCTGGCGCTGAACGAACTGGACGTCGGTTCCTATCTGACCTTCATGAAGGTGAAGCCGCCGCTGCGCTCGGAAGCCGATCGCGCTGCGATGGTGGAAGGTGTCGCCTCGGGGCTCATCGACATCGTGGTTTCGAGCCATGACCCGCAGGCCGCCGACACCAAGCGTCAGACCTTCGGGCAGTCCGCCTTCGGCGCGGTCGGTCTGGAGACGCTGCTGCCGGTCGCGCTCGGCCTCGTGCATGACGGGCGTGTGCTTCTTCCCCATGTGCTGAAAGCGCTGACTGCGACGCCGGCCAGCATCTTCGGGCTAAACGCCGGCACGCTCGCCAAGGGCGCTCCGGCTGACCTCGTGCTGATCGATCCCGACGAACCGTTCACCCTGCGCGACACCGAACTAAAAAGCCGCGCTCGCAACACCCCCTTCGAGGGGCGCCGGTTTCATGGTCGTGCGGTGAAGACGTTCGTCGCCGGCGAATGCGTCTTCGAACGAAAGCGTTGAATCAGAAATTCTCCGGCGCGTAGCCCTTTTGCACCCTCGCATCGATCGCCTGCGCGGCGTCGGCATCGGCCTTGGTCAGCTCCGCGAACAGTTTGCCAAAGCTCACCTTCAGCGGATCGGCGTCCCAAGTCTCGGGCTTCCACAGATTGGAGCGCAGGAGCGCCTTTGCACAATGGAAATAGGCGCGGGTCACGGCGAGCCTCATCACCAGCTTGGCCGGCTTGCCGCGCGAGGCGAGGCGCTCGCACAGATCCGCGTCGTCGTGCAGCGTGGCGTGGCCGCTGACGCGCAACGTCTCACCGGTCCCGGGGCTGAGGAAAATCACGCCGACGCTCGGATTGCTGAGGATGTTGATGTGGCCGAAGGCGAGGTTGTTGCCGGCACGGTCGGGCACCAGGAGCGTGGTGTCGTCCAGCACATGGACGAAGCCGGGCTCGTCACCCTTTGGGCTTACCTCGACCGCGCCGCCGGCGTCCACCGTCGAGAGCAGCAGAAAGGGCGAGCGCGCGACGAAATCCTTGGCCTGGCCGTCCAGGAACGGCCGCACCTTCAGGCGATTGACCGGGCTAGGCTCGGCCAAGCGTTCCCGAAGCTGGGTAACTGAGGTAATGTGCGCCACGCATCGCTCCACGATGTAATTCGCGGACTATCCTACACCATGTCGTTCCTCGATTTGTCAGTAGCGCCAAGCAATGCCGCCATCGCGCTGGCGATGGGATATCTGTGCGGCTCGGTGCCGTTCGGGCTCATCTTCAGCTTCGCCTTCGGCGAGGGCGACGTCCGCAAGATCGGCTCCAAGAGCATCGGCGCCACCAATGTGCTGCGCACCGGGAACCGGGCGGCGGCGGCGCTTACCCTGCTGTTCGACGCGGGCAAGGGTGCGGCAGCGGTGCTGATCGCGCGGAAATTTTGCGGCGGGGACGCGGCACTCATCGCGGCACTGGGTGCGTTCCTCGGACATCTCTTTCCGGTCTGGCTCGGCTTCAAGGGTGGTAAAGGCGTCGCGGTGTCGCTGGGGATATTGCTGGCGATCTACTGGCCGGTCGCGCTGCTTGGGTTGGCGAGTTGGGGAGCAGCGCTCGCCGCATTCCGGATTTCCTCCCTATCGGCGCTGGTCGCGGCAGTGCTCACGCCGGTCTACATGTTCCTCTTCCATCGCGAACATGAGGCAGCGCTGGCCGTGCTGCTCGCGGTGCTTGTCCTGATTGTCCATCATGAAAACATTCGCCGCCTGTTGCGCGGCGAGGAGCCGCGTATTGGCCGAAGCCAGCCGGCGTGACGCCGCTCTCCGACGCGGAGCGGCTGGCATGGCTGAGGTTGGCGCGAACGCAGAACGTCGGGCCGGTCACCTTTGCGCAGTTGATCGCGCGTTTCGGTAGCGCGCGTGCGGCAATCGCGGAAGTCCCGCGACTTGTGCGCCGCGGCGGCGGCGAAACCATTCGACTGCCAAGCGAGGACGACGCAAAGCGCGAGATCGCGGCACTGGCGAAGCTTGGCGGACGCATGATCGCGAGCAGCGAAGCGGACTTCCCGCGCGGGCTCGCCGCGGCCGAACCACCGCCGCCGATCATTTCGGTGCTCGGCAATTCTTCGCTGCTCGAGCACGAGATGGTTGCCATCGTCGGTGCGCGCAACGCCTCGGCACTGGGGCGCAGGTTTGCCCACACGCTGGCGCACGATCTGGGCGCAGCCGGTCTCGCCGTCGCGTCAGGGATGGCGCGTGGGATCGACTCCGCCGCGCATGAAGGCGCGCTCTCGAGCGGCACGTGTGCCGCCGTGGCGGGCGGAATCGACGTCATCTATCCGCCGGAAAACACCAAGCTGTACGAAGCAATCCGCGAGAAAGGCTGCATCGTCTCTGAGATGCCGCTTGGCCAGGCGCCGCAGGCGCGCCACTTCCCTCGCCGCAACCGGATCATCTCCGGCCTGTCGCGCGGCGTGGTGGTGGTCGAGGCCGCAGAAGGTTCGGGTTCGCTGATCACGGCGAACTACGCACTTGAACAGGGGCGTGAGATCTTCGCGGTCCCGGGCTCGCCGCTCGACCCACGCGCCAGAGGCACCAACCGGCTGCTGCGCGAAGGCGCGACGCTGACCGAGAGCGCCGCCGACGTGATTGCCGGGCTGCGGCCGATCCTTGGACAGGGCTTCCGTGAACCCGGCGACGGCAGCGCACCTCCCGCCCAAGTCGGCGAAGCGGAAGTCGACCGAGTCAGGGCGAAGGTCGAGGAAGCGCTGGGGCCGGCGCCAGTGTCGGTCGATGAACTTGTCCGGCTTTGCGGCGTACCCGCAGCGGTTTTGTTGACAATATTGCTCGAAATGGAACTCGCGGGCCGGATTGCACGCCATCCGGGCAATCAGGTGTCTTGGGCTTGACCGCCGAGATGCTTGGCCTCCATCGCTGCAAGCCCCAGCAGATGGGCGAGCGTGGTCTGACCCTGGAAAATTGCCATTTTCCGAAGCGATTCAAGCAGTTCACGGGTATATCGCGCGAACTCCTCGGGGCTGATGGGCGCGGGAGGCGATGGATTTCTGCCGTTGCGCGCATAGGAGTTCATCTGCCGTGACACCCCGGGGCGAGCGCTGAGTAGCCAAATACAACTTCAAGTAGTTAATATGACATATATAGCCTATTAATCAACCCAAGGTTACATAACTGCCAGCCTCCCGGCGTTGACACCCGTCGCGGCCTTCTATCAGTGTCCCGCGGCCTTGCGGGGGCCCTCCTCGAATTGGCACGTTTTTCACGATCCGGCGCTATTTGCAGCCGGACGAACCGACCGAGCACCCCTGATCTCATGAACATCGTCGTCGTCGAATCCCCCGGCAAGGTCAAATCGATCAACAAGTACCTGGGCCCGGGCTACAAGGTGCTGGCCAGTTTCGGGCACATCCGCGACCTCCCCTCCAAGGACGGATCGGTCAAGCCGGACGACGACTTCGCAATGATCTGGGAGGTCGACGACCGGGCCCAGAAGCGGATCAAGGAGATCGCCGACGCCGTCAAAGGCGCC
>DATEZM010000006.1:0-2487 GCA_035255625.1 Rhizomicrobium sp.
GCTGCTGCCGCCAGAACGAGCGAAAGTCCGAACGCGAAACGCTTCATCCGTGATTGCTCCGTTGACTATTGGATGCCGGCGACCAGCGAGACTGTGTAGGGGCCGGCGGTCCAGGTGTCGCCGACCTTGTGCGCGCTGACCGGCGCGCAGGCGGGGTTCGGCGTGCCGGGCACCGGCATGTCAAAGGTCAAGCAGATCGTGCCGCCGTCGATTTTCCAGGTGCCCTTGGCGCTCGTCGTGCCCTGCTTGGCGGTGAAGCTGTGATCGGCGTTGTAATAGACGTGGTTCTCGGTCCCCGCCGCATCCTTGGTGATCGTGGTGTTGCCGAAGCGCGACGCCAGAACCTCGTCGCCCGCAAAAGCCGGCACGCTCGCCGCGACGAGAAGGGCCGCGCCCAAGACGATTGTACGCATGATCTCTCTCCCCGTCTTCCAAATTCTGAAGACCCTAGCCGAAATCGCTAGGCGTTATAAGACAGCCGCAATCCCGGCGAGCGCCAGGTGCAGGATGCGAGCTTCCCCGTTGACGACATCGTAATGTACGCCGTTCTCATGTCCTTTCCGCCCCAACAGATGTTGGTGCAGATGAGGTCGGGGAACGGCGTATGCTCGAAGCGCACGGGATCTCCCGGCCAAAAGGTCGAGATGCCGCCGGACAGAATGGTCGCGACGCATACGCCGCCATCGGCCTGAACGCCCAGCGAGTCGAAATAGGCAAGACCCGGATAGCCGCCGACGAAATTCGCCGGCGTAAAGCCTCCGGGCACCGCCGCCACGCCTGGCGCAGTCAGCGGCAATTCCCATAGCCGCCCCGCCATCGTCTCGGCGTAGTAGACGTGCTTGCCATCCGGCGACAGGCCGACACCGTTGGGCGTCATCAGCTCGCGCAGCACCTTGACGATGCTCGAGCCGTCGGCCTTGGCGTAATAGAGCCCGCCGAACAGGCGGCGCTCGGCATTGCCGCTCCCATAGTCGGTGAACCAGAAGCCGCCCACCGCGTCGAACACGATATCGTTCGGCGCCAGCAGCTTCTTGCCGCCGCAGGAATCGTAGAGCACCTCGACCTTACCGGTGGAGATGTTGATCCGCTCGATCCGCCCGCCCTGATGGTTCGCCGGCGTGTGGCCGGGGATCGTCAGACCGTTGACCTCGGTGTATTCGAAATTGCTGCCATTGTTGCAGCAATAGAGATACCCATCGGGCCCGACTGCCAGACCGTTGGGTCCGCCGCCGGGCGTGGCGACGGTGTGCGTCGAACCATCCGGCTTCACGCGCGTGATGCAGCCCGAGATGATCTCGACCACGATGACCGAGCCGTCGTCCATCGCGACCGGGCCTTCGGGAAATCTCAATCCGGTAGCTAGTTCCTTGAATTCCATGCGCTGCTCCCCGGAGGTTGTCTTTTCCCAAGGCTAGCGCGACGGACCATGCAGCGCAAAGTCGGCCCGTCGTTCAAGCCCGCTCCAGCCGCACATAGGAATAGCGCAAGCCCTCCGCCGTCGCGTGATCCTCGCGCGCGGTTTCGCGCCACGCGACCTTGTCGAACGGCGCCAGTTTCGTTTCGCCTTTCGCGTCAACGTGCACTTCGGTCAACTCGACGCGGCCGGCGCGCGGGAGGGCCGCGCGATAGATCTCCGCCCCGCCGACGATAGCGATCTCGATCGGATTTTCCGCCTCAGCCCGCGCCAGCCCTTCGTCGAGCGAATGCACCACCACCGCGCCCTCGGCGCGATACGTGCTGTCGCGCGTGATCACGATGTTGGTGCGGCCGGGCAGCGGACGCTTCGGAAAGCTCTGCCAGGTCTTGCGGCCCATCACGATCGGCTTGCCCATCGTCAGCGCCTTGAAGCGCTTCATGTCGTCGGCGATGCGCCAGGGAATCGAACCGGCGTCGCCGATCACGCCGTTATCGGCCATAGCCAGAACAAGGACGATGGGCGCGCTCATGCGCCGCCCAGCTTCGCCAGCGCCTCGCCCTCCAGCCGGTAGGCGATCCAGCCGCCATGCGGCCGTGCGCCCAAGCTGTCGTAAAACTCGATCGACGGCTTGTTCCAGTCGAGCACGTCCCATCCGACGCGTTGCGCGCCCGCCGCGACCGCGGTTCGCGCCAGATGAACCAGCAGCGCCTTGCCGTGACCGCGGCCGCGAAAATCCGGCCGCACAAACAAATCCTCGAGATAGATCGAGCGCCTGGCGGCGAAGCTCGAATAGGTCCAGTACCAACTCGCCATCCCAGCAGCCGTCCCGCCGTCGAGCAGCAGGTCGCAATAGAGCAGCGGCTGGTCGCAGAGATAGTCGCGTACCACGATTTCCGGCGTGATCTTGAAGACATCCAGCAGCTTCTCGTATTCGGCCAATTCCCGCAGGAGCGAAAAAACGACATTTTCCTCGCCCGGCCGCGCCCGCCTGATCTCGATTCCCGCCATGATTCCACCTGCCATTGCCGGACCACGCTAGCACGGGAACAAAAGGTGTGATTACGTGTTAG
>DATEZM010000007.1:0-2688 GCA_035255625.1 Rhizomicrobium sp.
ACGAAGTCTCCAAGTCGTTCGCCTAAGGACCGCATTTTAAAAGGAAGATTGGACGCCCATGGCATCCGTCAAGGAAATGCGAACCCGGATCGGAAGCGTGAAGTCCACGCAGAAGATCACCAAGGCGCTGCAGATGGTGGCGGCGGCGAAACTGCGCCGCGCCCAGCACGCAGCGGAAAGTGCACGTCCCTACGCCGGCCGCATGGCGGCGGTGATCGCCAATCTCGCGTCGGGGCTGTCGGGCGCTGACGCACCGCTTCTGCTGGCGGGCAATGGCAGTGACCAGCGACACCTGATCGTCGTGGCGACATCGGATCGCGGTCTCGCCGGCGGATTCAACTCCGGCATCGTGCGCGCGGCGCGCGAGCGGATCGCGGCGCTGATCGCGCAAGGTAAGGACGTCAAGATCATCACGATCGGCCGCAAGGCCCGCGACCAGCTGCGTCGCCTCTATGGCGCGCGCTTCGTGGAGAATTACGAACTCGGCCTCAAGGCGCCCGATTTCAATCTGGTGCGTCCCATCGCCAGACGCATCATCGACCTCTATGCGGCCGGCGAGACCGACATCGTCACGTTGTTCTCCAGCCGTTTCAAATCGGTCGTTACCCAGACGCCGACGGCGTTCCAGCTCATTCCCGTCGCCGTCGACCCGAACCACAAGGCGGCGTTCTACGAATACGAGCCGGACGAAAGCACGATCCTCGAACAGCTCCTGCCGCAGAACATCGGCGTGCAGCTGCTGGTCGCGCTGCTGGAGAACCAGGCCGGCTTCTTCGCCGCGCAGATGACCGCGATGGATAACGCCACGCGCAATGCCGGCGATATGATCAATGCACTCACCATCCAGATGAACCGCACGCGCCAGGCGAAGATCACGACCGAACTGATCGAGATCATCTCCGGCGCGTCGGCGCTCTAAAGAAGGAATCCGTCATGTCCGCACAAGGCGCACCCGCCAATGCCAAAGGCCGCCTCACCCAAGTGATCGGCGCCGTTGTCGACGTCGAGTTCGATGGCGAACTTCCCGCCATCCTGAACGCGCTGGAGACGACCAATATCGATCCCAAGACCGGACAGCCGATCCGCCTGGTGTTCGAGGTCGCCCAGCATCTTGGCCAGAACACGGTGCGCGCCATCGCCATGGACGCAACCGAAGGTCTGGTCCGCGGCGCCGAGGTCATCGACACCGGCCTGCCGATCCGCGTGCCTGTCGGCCCCGCCACGCTGGGCCGCATCATGAACGTAATCGGCGAGCCGATCGACGAAGCCGGCCCGATCGCCGAGACCTTCATGTCTCCGATCCATCGCGAGGCACCGAGCTTCGCCGAACAGGCGGGCGCGGCCGAAGTGCTCGTCACCGGCATAAAGGTCATCGACCTGCTCTGCCCTTACACCAAGGGCGGAAAGATCGGCCTGTTCGGTGGCGCCGGCGTGGGCAAGACCGTGACCATGCAGGAGCTGATCAACAACATCGCCAAGGCCTATGGCGGCTATTCCGTGCTGGCCGGCGTCGGCGAGCGCACGCGCGAGGGCAACGATCTCTATCACGAGATGATCGAATCCAAGGTCAACATCGACCCCAAGCACAACAACGGCTCGACCGTGGGCTCGAAGTGCACGCTGGTCTACGGCCAGATGAACGAGCCACCCGGCGCGCGCGCGCGTGTCGCACTGACCGGCCTCGTCCAGGCGGAGTATTTCCGCGATGTCGAGGGCAAGGACGTGCTGCTCTTCATCGACAACATTTTCCGCTTCACCCAGGCCGGCTCCGAAGTGTCCGCCCTGCTCGGTCGTATTCCGAGCGCGGTGGGCTATCAGCCGACGCTGGCCTCGGAGATGGGCAATCTGCAGGAGCGCATCACCTCGACGGACAAGGGTTCGATCACCTCGGTGCAGGCGATCTACGTGCCGGCCGACGACATGACCGACCCGGCGCCCGCCACCGCCATGGCGCATCTGGACGCGCGCACCGTGCTCAGCCGCGACATCGCCGCGCTGGCGATCTTCCCGGCGGTCGACCCGCTCGACTCCTCATCGCGCATCATGGACCCGAACATCATCGGCGAAGACCATTACCTGGTCGCGCGCCGGGTGCAGGAAGTGCTGCAGCAGTACAAAGCGCTCAAGGACATCATCGCGATCCTGGGCATGGATGAGTTGTCGGAAGACGACAAACTGATCGTGGCGCGCGCCCGCAAGATCCAGCGCTTCCTCGCCCAGCCGCTGCACGTCGCGGAAGCCTTCACCAACCTGCCCGGCATCTTCGTCAGCCTCGAGGACACGATCCGCTCCTTCAAGGCGATCGTCGACGGCTTGCACGACGATTTGCCCGAGCAGGCGTTCTACAATGTCGGCACCATCGACGACGCGGTGGCCAAGGGCAAGAAGATGGCGGCGGAAGCCTGATGGCCGACAAGATCGCGTTCGATCTCGTTTCGCCGGAGCGGCTTCTGCTCTCCGACACCGCCGACATGGTCACCGTGCCGGCGACCGAAGGCTACATCGGCGCGATGGCGGGTCATGCGCCGGTGATCACCACGCTGCGTCCCGGCATGATCGACATTTCCAAGGACGGCACCGACACGCGCTTCTTCGTGCGCGGCGGGTTCGCCGAGATCGGTGCGGACAAGATCACTGTGCTGGCCGAAGAGGCGGTGCCGCTGGCGGAGATGGATCTCGCCGTGCTCG
>DATEZM010000008.1:0-4221 GCA_035255625.1 Rhizomicrobium sp.
TCTACCAGGTGCTGGAAACCTCAGACGTGCCAGATGGCGTGGTGAACATCGTCACCGGCGCGCGCGATCCGCTCGCGCTGGCGTTGGCCGAGCACGGCAATGTCGACGCGGTGTGGTGCTTCGGCGGCAACGCCGCGAAGATCGAAGCGGCGTCCGCCAACGATCTCAAGCGCACCTGGTGCGAGGGCGAAGTCCCTTGGCTCGATGCGCAGGAAGGCGAGGGCCGTCACTTCCTGGCCCACGCGACCCAGGTCAAGAACATCTGGATTCCTTACGGCGCCTGACCATGAAAACCCTGGCGATGCTGCCGCAGGAACTCATCCGCAAGAAGCGCGACGGTCACGCGCTCAGCGACGAGGAGATCGCGCTTGCCGTGAAGGGCATCGCCGATGGCGGATTTTCGGAGGGCCAGGTCTCGGCCTTCGCCATGGCGGTCTATTTCCGCGGCATGAATGCCGGCGAACGAGTCGCCTTTACTCGGGCGATGACGCATTCGGGCCGCGTTCTGAACTGGGACGATCATGCGCTTGGCGGCCCGGTGCTCGACAAACATTCGACGGGTGGCGTTGGCGACAAGGTTTCGCTCATGCTGGCGCCCATCGTGGCGGCCTGTGGCGGCGTGGTGCCGATGATCGCCGGCCGCGGTCTCGGTCACACTGGCGGCACGCTGGACAAGATGGGCTGCATCCCGGGCTATGCCTGCGATCCCGACATCGAAACCTTCCAGCGCGTGGTGCGGGAGGTCGGCTGCGCCATCATCGGCCAGACCGCCGATCTCGCGCCGGCCGACCGCCGGCTCTATGCCGTGCGCGACGTGACGGCGACGGTCGAATCCATTCCACTCATTGCGAGTTCGATCTTGTCGAAAAAACTGGCCGCCGGTCTCGAAGGTCTTGCCATGGACGTGAAGACCGGTTCCGGCGCCTTCATGGCGAAGCGCGAAGACGCACACGAACTCGCCCAGACTCTGGTCTCGATCGGGGATGGCGCCGGCCTTCCGATCACGGCGCTGGTGACCAACATGGATTCTGTGCTTGGAACCACCACCGGCCACACAGTCGAGATGATCGAGGCGCTCGACTATCTGACCGGCAAGGGCCCGCGCGACGCGCGACTGCACGAGATCACGATCGCGCTCGCCGCCGAGATGCTGCTGCTCGGCAAGCTCGTGCCCAATCTCGAGGAGGGAAGAGACGAGGCGCAGCAAGCGCTCGATTCTGGCCGCGCCGTCGAGGTGTTTGCACGCATGGTTGCGGCGCTCGGCGGGCCGACAGACTTTGTCGAACGCGCCGACATCTATTTGCCGCAGGCGCCGGCCGTGAAGCGGGTGATCGCCCGGCGTACCGGCTTCGTCCAAGGCATGAACGCCCGCGACGTCGGCGTGGAACTGATCGATCTCGGCGGAGGACGCCGCTGGACGAGCGATGTGCTGAATCTATCCGTCGGTTTCTCGGGCTTTGTGCAGGCCGGCGCCAAGGTTTCGCGCGGCGACACGCTGGCGCTTGTCCACGCCGCGGACGAGGCCGCTGCAACTTCCGCCGCCGCCGTGCTCGGCCGCATTATCCACATCGACGACCCGGAACCAAAGCCGCGGCCGGCGGTGATTGAGCGCATTGCAGGCACATGACGGAGCTGAGCCGATTCATTGCCGGCCTGCCGAAAGCAGAACTGCACCTTCATATCGAAGGCAGTCTCGAGCCGGAGCTGATGTTCGCGCTCGCCAGGCGCAACCGGATCGCCATCCCGTTCAAGACGGTCGAGGATGTCCGCGCCGCCTATTCCTTCTCGAAGCTCCAGGATTTTCTCGATATCTACTACCAAGGCGCAGCCGTTCTGCGCACTGAGGAGGACTTCTTCGACCTGACCGCGGCCTATCTGAAGCGCGTCGTGGCCGATGGCGCGCGCCATGTCGAGGTGTTCTTCGATCCGCAGACCCACACGGCGCGGGGAACTCCCTTCACGGTCGTTGCCGACGGCATTCTCGGCGCGCTGGAGGTTGCGCGGCGCGAACAAGGCATGACATCGAAGCTCATCCTCTGCTTCCTGCGCCATCTGGGCGAAGACGATGCCTTCGCCACTCTGCGCGCAGCAGAGAACCGTCTCGACCGTATCGCTGGCGTCGGCCTCGACTCGTCCGAGCTCGGCAACCCGCCGGCGAAATTCGCCCGCGTCTTTGCCGAAGCGCGCACTCGTGGCTTGAAACTCGTCGCCCATGCCGGCGAGGAAGGCCCGTCGGAGTATGTGTACGAGGCACTCGATGTCCTGCACGTCGACCGGCTCGATCACGGCAACCGTTCGCTGGAGGATCTATCGCTAGTCGCGCGTCTCGTGCGCGAGAAGATGACCTTGACGGTCTGCCCGCTCTCGAACCTGAAGCTCTGCGTGGTCAAAGACATGAAACAGCACCCGCTCAAGAAGATGCTGGACCTCGGCCTGCGCGCCACCGTGAATTCCGACGATCCTGCGTATTTCGGCGGCTATCTGAACGACAACTACAACGCGGTCGCTAACGCGCTTGCGCTCAGCCGGGAGGACATCGTCGCTCTGGCGAAGAACAGCTTCCTCGGCTCATTTTTGGGCGATGCCGACAAGGCGGAGCGCATTGCCGATATCGACCGCTACGCCGCGGCGAACTAGCGAAACGCCGGCTCGGTGAAGCTGCGCAGCTTGCGCGAATGCAGCGTGCCGGCGCGAGCCTCCTCGCGCATGTATTCCAGTGCCTTGATGCCGATCTGCAGGTGCTGGCCGACGCGTTCTTCATAGAAGGCATCCGCCATGCCGGGCAGCTTGATCTCGCCGTGCAGTGGCCGGTCGGAGACGCATAACAACGTGCCGTAGGGTACGCGGAAGCGGTAGCCATTGGCGGCAATGGTCGCCGATTCCATGTCGATGGCGATGGCGCGGCTCTGGCTGAAGCGCATCGCGAGCTCGTCGAAGCGCAGTTCCCAGTTGCGGTCGTCGGTCGTCACCACGGTGCCGGTGCGCAACCGCTCCTTCAAGATAGTGCCGGTCAGTCCGGTAACTGCCGTCACCGCGCGTGCTAGTGCGACTTGTACCTCGGCAATCGTCGGTACCGGAATGGCGAGCGGCAAGGCGGCATCGAGCACATGGTCGTCGCGCAGATAGGCATTGGCCAATACATAGTCGCCCAGCCGCTGGCTCTGCCGAAGTCCGCCGCAATGGCCGACCATCAGCCACACATGCGGCCGCAACACAGCAAGATGATCGGTCACCGTCTTGGCGTTCGAAGGCCCGACGCCGATGTTTATCAGCGTGATGCCTTCGCCATTAGGCTGCACGAGATGGTAGGCCGGCATCTGTGGCAACTTGGCGAGCGGCGGCGCGGTCGGCTCTTTGCCCTTCTCGCTGATCCGCATGCCCGGCTCGATGAAGCGCAGCGCGCGCCCGGCATCGATCTCGGCCAGGCCATAGCTCACGAATTCGTCGATATAGCGCTGGTAGTTGGTGAACAGGACGAAGCTCTGGAAGCTTTCGGGCGCGGTGCCCGAGTAGTGGCGCAGCCGGTGCAGCGAATAGTCGACGCGCTCGGCGGGGAACAGCGACAGCGGCCCACTCTCGACGCCGTCCCAGCGGCCGCCATCGACGATCGTGTCGTGCGCCGCGTCGAGGCGGGGCAGAGGGAAGTGGCTGGCGAGTTCGCCGCGTTCCTCCACCGACATTGCCGAGGCGGCGCGCTCGACCGCAAAGGTTAGCGGAATCTTCGTATGACTCTTGCCGACGAACATCTCGCATTTGCAGTTCTGCGTGAGCAGCGTGATCTGCTCGGTCAGATAGTCGCGAAACAGGCCCGGCGCGGTGATTGTCGTACCGTAGAAGCCCGGCCTCGGCACCTTGCCGAAGGCCAGCGGCGTGGAACGGGGCACGGACTCGACCTCGATGCCGAGATAGGGATAGACGGGATGCTTGAGCGGGGCGCGGTCGCCCTTGGCGAAGGCCTCGAAATTCTTCTCGATCTGCGCGATCGCCGCGTCATAGAGCTCGACTAAGGAATCCACGACTTCTTCGACGGTGTCGCAGCGCCTCGGTTCGGTGCCGGGGAATTTGCCGAAGCTGGGTCCGCGTTTCTCGATCGCCATCAGAGGAACGATGTCCCGATCGAAAGCGGCTCGATGCCGAGATGGCTGGCGACCGACTGGCCGATGTCCGCGAAGGTGCTGCGTTGACCGATGTAGCCCGGCGCAATCCGCTCTCCGAAGGCGA
>DATEZM010000009.1:0-4478 GCA_035255625.1 Rhizomicrobium sp.
GGCTGATTGAGGAGCGCGCCGCGCATCCGCCACAACGCCCATTTGAGGTTGATCGCGGTCGGCCGTGTTTCCGCCAGCATGTGCAGCGTGCGTTCGAGCGCCTCGTCCGACGGATCGGCGCGCACCGCGAGCGCCAGGCCATAGGCCGCCACCGCGCCGATCAGGGGCGCGCCGCGTGTCTGCATCGACCGGATCGCGTGCGCCGCCTCATCGGCAGAGCGCAGCGTCAGCGTGACGAATTCGTGCGGCAGCTTCGTCTGGTCGATGATGCCGAACGCATCCTCGGCCAGCGGCCAGACGGACCGGTAATGCTTGCCGCGAATTTTCATGGGCGGTTTTTATCCCGAATTGGGAGCGGGCTCTACCCCGACTTTTCGACCATCGCGCCTGCCGAATTTGTGGCACCAAAAAGCCCTCTGCGTCATACTGCTTGTCACCGCATGGGAGGCTTCGCATGGCACAGCTCGACATGGACAAACTGCACCAATTCGTAGGCAAGATGTTGAATGATCTGGGCGGCGCCTTCAGCGTGCCCACGGTCCGGATCGGGTTGCGGCTCGGCTTGTTCGACGCGCTCCACAAGGGTGGATCGGCGACATCCAGCGAACTGGCGCAGCGCGCCGGCAATCTGACCGAGCGCTATGTGCGGGAATGGGCGCTGGCCCAGGCCGCCAACGGGTTCATCGAATACGATGACGCCGCCGGCCGGTTCAGCATAACACCGGAACAGGCGATGGTTTTCGTCGACAAGGACAGTCCCGTGTTCCTGGGTGGCGCGTTCGACATCGTCGCCGCGATGATCGAAGGCGAACCAAAAGTCGAACACTCGTTCCGCACCGGCTCCGGCGTGCGCTGGGGCGATTCCGCCGGCTGTCTGTTCTGCGCCACGGGTGCTTTTTTCAGGCCCGGCTACGTCAACAACATCGTGCAAAGCTGGCTGCCGGCCCTTGAGGGCGTCGAGGCGAAGCTCAAGGCAGGCGCGCGCGTTGCCGATATCGGCTGCGGCGTCGGGTTCTCCACCCTGCTGATGGCCAAGGCTTTCCCGAAGAGCCAGTTTGTCGGCTACGATTTCCACGGTCCCTCCATCGAGGAGGCGCGGCGCCATGCCGACGCCCATGGCCTCGACGGTCGCGTGCAATTCAAGGAAGCGAGCGTGAAGGACATTCAGGACACGGGGTTCGATCTCGTCACCGCCTTCGACTGCCTGCACGACATGGGCGACCCAAAAGGGTGCGCGGGCCACATGCGGCGCATCCTCAAGGATGACGGAACCTGGATGATCGTGGAGCCCATCGCCGGCGACCGTGCAAAGGACAACATGAATCCGGTCGGACGCCTCTACTACAACGCCTCCACGATGATCTGCGTGCCGACGTCGCTCGATCAGGAAGTGGCCGAAGGCCTCGGCGCACAGGCGGGGCAAGCGCGGCTGACCGACGTCATTCGTGCCGGCGGCTTTAAACGGGTACGGCGCGCGACCGAAGGGCCCTTCAACATGGTTCTGGAAGCCCGGGCGTAGATTCCCGCGCTGCCTATTGCGGCGACGTCGCAACCATCGACGGATATTTTGCGAACGTCGCGAACCATGCGGCGAGCTTCGGACGGCCGTCGCGCCACTTCAGATCGGCATAGCGGAAATCGAGGTAGCCGAGCGCGCAGCCGGTGGCGATCTCGCCGATGGTCGGCGGGTCGGCGAATGTCATGCGCTCCAGCGCGTCGAGACTGGCGCGGATGCTCTCCATGTAGCGTTCGATGAACTCGGTGTTGCGGGCTTCTGCCGGCCGCAGGATTTCGTAGCGGTTGGCGACGGCCGCTTCCATAATGCCGTCCGCCAGCGCGGCCAAGCCGAGCGCCTTCCAGCGCCCCGACACGCCGCGGAACAGGTTCATGCCGGGGAAAAATTTTCCGCCGCCGGTGTGATTGAGGTATTCGCAGATAACATCCGAATCGAACAGCGCCGAGCCGTCGTCGAGGATCAGGATAGGAATCTTCTTGAGCGGGTTGATGCGGCGCAGAGCCTCGTCGTCGCGCGCCGCAGCGACGTGAATCTCCTCGAGGTTGATATCCAGCTCATGGGCGATGACGCGGCATTTGCGCGCGAAGGGCGAGGCGGGGTTGGTGTAGAGCTTCACTCTCAGTGACCCTCGTAGCGCACCAACGTCGTCACATCCTTGCCAAGCTTGCGGATCCTGTCGGCACCGCCGAGGTCGGGAAGATCGATGACGAAAGAACAGCCCAGGACATTGGCGCCCGCGCGTTCGAGCAGCGTGATCGCGGCGATGCAGGTGCCACCCGTGGCGATCAGGTCGTCGACTACGATGACGTTGTCGCCGGGCGACACCGCATCGGTGTGGATCTCGACGCGATCGGTGCCGTATTCGAGATCGTAATCCTCGCCCAGCACGGTGAAGGGCAGCTTGCCCTTCTTGCGCACCGGCACGAAGCCGGTGGAAAGCTGATGCGCCACGGCTCCGCCCAAGATGAATCCGCGCGCCTCGATGCCGGCGACCTTGTCGATGCGCGTGCCGGCATAAGGCTGCACCAGCTCGTCGACCGCGCGGCGAAAGGCGCGCGGATTGCCGAATAAGGTCGTCACGTCGCGGAACATGATGCCGGGCTTGGGATAGTCCGCAATGGTCCGGATGGTGTCCTTGAAGTCCATGACGCGCTCGAAAACGGGATTACGGCGCTTTCTATACGGATCGGAGAAATTCCCCAAGTCCGCCTCGCCTTGGACACGATCCGGCGCAACAATCGGAACCATCGGATGAGGGATTCGCCCCACAGATGGCGCTGACGGAGGCCAGATCGCGCTTGCCGGAGCGGGCCGTTCCCACGCGGTTCGACGCGACGCTTTTCCAGTTCAAGGTCCATCTGTTCCGCGCCCACCGTTTCTTTGGTGAACTGGGCAGAAGGCCGGCATGGCTCGCAAAGGGCGAAGCGGCCGCGTTCGAGATGGTCGTTTCCGAGCACCGTTCCGCTCTGTGGAGCGACCCGCGCCCGGACGAGCGCGCGCTGCAATGGGGCAAGGTGCAGAACCTGCGGGTCGCGGCACGGCTGCTCGATCGTACGATCCTGCCACAAGGCGCTGTGTTCAGCTTCTGGCGCCAGATCGGTCGCGCCGGCGCCACCAAGGGATTTGTCGCGGGACGCATGCTGCAGGAAGGCTGCCTGGTGCCGGCGACCGGCGGCGGGCTCTGCCAGCTTTCCAACGCGCTCTATGACGCCGCGTTGACGGCCGGGTGCGAGATCGTCGAGCGCCACGCTCATTCGCGTCTTGTGCCCGGCTCGCGCGCTGCGGCCGGACGCGATGCGACGGTGGCGTGGAATTACGTCGACCTGCGGTTCGCAGCGCCCCAGATGCTGATGCTGCGCGTGGAGCTAGCGCGAGACGAGTTGGTGGTGCGGCTGTTGGCGCCACCACATGCAACCGGTAAAGTTGGCAAGTCCAGCGGAGATTTCTTGAGTCAGGGCAGTGGCGACGTTGTCGCGCCCTACGCGAGTAGTTGCGGAACTTGCGACGAAACGAATTGCTTCCGCCATGAAGGCGGCAGCACGACTCCCGTCGGTCGCACGGCATTCCTGGTCGATGAGAACTGGCCGGAATTCCGCTCCTATGTCGCTAGCACGCGGCGCAACGATGACGTTCTGGCGTTACCGATCAATGGTTCTCGGTCGCCAAGGTATGCATGGGACACGAACGGTTTCGCGCGCGTGATGCCGGCGGCGTTCACGGCGCTGATGCGCAGCGTGAGATTGCGCTTCGCCAAGGATGCGCCGGCGCGGCGCGCGGCCGAGCTTGGCGGCGCCGAGGCGCTGGCGCGGCGGCTGGCCAGGACGTTGACGCCGGACGTGACCGATGTCGTCGTGGCGCAGTCCCTGCTGCCGTTCCCGTGGCCCGATGGGCATCTCGGCGGACGGCGCTTCTCGGTGCTGATGACGCGCATGCCGATGGCCGAGATCGAGGTACGGCTGAACGCGGCCGCGATGCGCCATCACGAGCGGCGCTCGCTGGCCGACTTCCGCGCCGATCCGGCGCTGATCGCCGATGAGCGCGCCGCGCTGGCAGCAGCCGATGCGATTGTCACGCCACATGCGGAGATCGCACGATTGTTCGGCGAACGCGCGGTGCAGCTCGATTGGGTACGGCCCGAGGCAAACGCGCGGACCGGCGCCGTCGTGCCGCGGCGCATCGCATTCCCTGGCCCGACTATCGCGCGCAAAGGCGCCTACGAATTGCGCGAGGCGGCACGCTCACTCGATCTCGAAGTCGTGCTTGTAGGAAGCGAACTGGAAGGTGCGGATTTCTGGAGCGGCGTACGCACGCGCCGCGCCGGCCCGGCGAACTGGCTCGACGGCGTCACAGCTGTGGTACAGCCGGCGTTGCTGGAAGATGCGCCGCGCAAGCTTCTTGAAGCGCTGGCCAGCGGCGTACCCGTCATAGCGACGCCAGCCTGCGGGCTACCGCCGCAAATGGG
>DATEZM010000010.1:0-8168 GCA_035255625.1 Rhizomicrobium sp.
TTCTTCACCAAGATCGCCTTCAAGCGCCACAAGGACGGCTCCTGGACCACGCCGGTCGAACCGGGCTGGATGCGCAACGCCAAGGTCAATGCGGACTGGAAGAACGCCAAGACGGGCGAAGTGATCGCCGAAGCGGGCTCCAAGATCACCGTGCGCATGCTGCGCAAATGGCAGGAAGACGGCATCAAGCAGGTCGCGATGGCCGAGGAAGAGCTGATCGGCCGCTACAACGCGCTCGACATGGTCAATCCGGAAACCGGCGAGATCTATGTCGAGGCCGGCGATGAGCTGACCGCGGCGAGCATTGCTTCGCTCGTCGAGGCCGATTTCCACGACATCAGCATCATCAGCGTCGATGGAATCACCGTCGGCGCCTATGTCCGCAACACATTGGCGGTGGACAAGAACCACTCCCGCGAGCAGGCCCTCATCGACATCTACCGCGTCATGCGTCCCGGCGAGCCGCCGACGCTCGACACGGCGGAATCGCTGTTCGGCCAGCTCTTCTTCGACAGCGAGCGCTACGACCTTTCCTCAGTCGGCCGTGTGAAGATGAACATGCGCCTCAACCTGGATGCGCCCGACACCTACCGCACGCTGCGCAAGGAAGACATCCTGGCGATCCTGAAGGCGCTCACCGAACTGCGCGACGGCCGCGGCGAGATCGACGATATCGACAATCTCGGCAATCGCCGGGTGCGCTCGGTCGGCGAGTTGATGGAAAATCAGTTCCGCGTCGGACTGCTCCGCATGGAGCGTGCGATCAAGGAACGCATGTCCGCCGTCGACATCGACACGGTCATGCCGCACGATCTGATCAACGCCAAGCCGGTGGCGGCCGCGGTGCGCGAGTTCTTCGGCTCGTCGCAGCTCAGCCAGTTCATGGACCAGCAGAACCCGCTGTCGGAGCTGACCCACAAGCGCCGCATGTCCGCGCTTGGCCCGGGCGGCTTGACCCGCGAGCGTGCTGGCTTCGAGGTGCGCGACGTGCATCCGACGCATTACGGCCGCATCTGTCCGATCGAGACGCCGGAAGGCCCGAATATCGGCCTGATCAACTCGCTCGCGACCTTCGCGCGCGTGAACAAGTATGGCTTCATCGAGAGCCCGTACCGCCGCGTGACCAACAAGCACGTCACCGACGAGGTCGTGTACCTCTCGGCGATGGAGGAGGCCAAGTACACCATCGCCCAGGCCAACGCGACGATCGACAGCCGCAACCGGTTGTCGGACGAACTGGTGTCGTGCCGCAAGGGTGGCAACTTCGTTATGACCACGCCAGATCAGGTCGAGTTCATCGACGTTTCGCCCAAGCAGCTCGTCTCGGTCGCCGCGGCGCTCGTGCCGTTCCTCGAGAACGACGACGCCAACCGCGCCCTGATGGGCTCCAACATGCAGCGCCAGGCCGTGCCGCTTCTGCGGCCCGAGGCGCCGCTGGTCGGGACCGGCATGGAGGAAGTCGTCGCGCGTGACTCGGGCTCGGCCATCGCCGCGCGCCGTTCGGGCGTCGTCGACCAGGTCGATGCCACCCGTATCGTCATCCGCGCCACGGAAGAGACCGATCCCACCAAGCCGGGCATCGACATCTACCGTCTGCGCAAGTTCCAGCGCTCCAACGCGTCGACCTGCATCAACCAGCGTCCGCTGGTGAAGGTCGGCGACCTGCTGAAGAAGGGCGACATCATCGCCGATGGTCCTTCGACGCAGCTCGGCGAACTGGCGCTCGGCAAGAATGCGCTCGTCGCCTTCATGCCGTGGAACGGCTACAACTTCGAGGACTCCATCCTCATTTCCGAGCGCATCGTGCGCGACGACGTCTTCACCTCGATCCATATCGAGGAATTCGAGACGATGGCGCGCGATACCAAGCTCGGGCCGGAGGAAATCACCCGCGATATCCCGAACGTGGGCGAGGAGAACCTCAAGAACCTCGACGAGGCCGGCATCACCTATATCGGCGCTGAAGTCGTCGCCGGCGATATCCTGGTCGGCAAGGTGACGCCCAAGGGCGAAACCCCGATGACCCCGGAAGAGAAGCTGCTGCGCGCCATCTTCGGCGAGAAAGCGGCCGATGTGCGCGACACATCGCTCCGCGTTCCGCCGGGCGTCACCGGCACGGTCGTCGAAGTGCGCGTCTTCAACCGCCACGGCGTCGACAAGGACCAGCGCGCCATGGCGATCGAGAAGGCCGAAGAAGAGCGTTTGGCCGAGGACCGCGACGACGAGCTCGCGATCCTGGAGCGCAATATCTTCGCGCGCCTGCACGAGATCCTGCTCAACAAGACTGCTGCGCACGGCCCCAAGGGCATGGCGGCGGACACCAAGATCACGGCGCAGGTGCTTGACACCATCGCCAAGCATCAGTGGTGGCAGATCGGCCTTCGCAACGAGAAGGCGATGAGCGAGGTCGAGGCTCTGAAGAAGCAATACGACGACTCGAAGTCGCGCCTCGACAAGCGTTTCGCCGACAAGGTCGAAAAGCTGCGCCGCGGCGACGAGCTGTCGCCCGGCGTCATGAAGATGGTCAAGGTGTTCGTGGCGGTGAAGCGCAAGCTGCAGCCCGGCGACAAGATGGCCGGCCGTCATGGCAACAAGGGCGTGATCAGCCGCATCGTGCCCATCGAAGACATGCCGCATCTGGCGGACGGCACGGCGGTGGACGTCGTGCTCAATCCGCTCGGCGTGCCTTCGCGCATGAACGTGGGCCAGATTCTCGAGACCCATCTCGGCTGGGCCTGTTCGGGCCTCGGCCGGATGATCGGCGAGACGCTGGACAAGGTGAAGCGCGACGGCAAATACGAGCCGCTGCGCAAGCAGCTCAAGCATTTCTACGATGACGACGAGCGGCTGAAGGAACTCGACGAGGCCGGCATGGCCGAACTCGGCGAGAACCTGCGGCTCGGCATCCCGATCTCCACGCCGGTGTTCGACGGCGCCAAGGAGAAGGACATCGTCGACATGCTGCGTCAGGCGGGCCTGACCGATTCCGGTCAGGTGACGCTCTATGACGGGCGCACCGGCGAGTCGTTCAAGCGCAACGTCACGGTCGGCTACATCTACATGCTGAAGCTGAACCACCTGGTGGACGACAAGATCCACGCGCGTTCGATCGGCCCCTACAGCCTCGTCACCCAGCAGCCGCTGGGCGGCAAGGCCCAGTTCGGCGGCCAGCGTTTCGGCGAGATGGAGGTGTGGGCGCTCGAAGCGTACGGCGCCGCCTACACGCTGCAGGAAATCCTCACGGTGAAGTCCGACGACGTCGCGGGCCGCACCAAAGTCTACGAAGCGATCGTCCGCGGCGAGGACACGTTCGAGGCCGGTATTCCGGAATCGTTCAACGTCCTCGTCAAGGAAATGCGTTCGCTGTCCCTGAATGTGGAGCTGCTCAATGGCTGATGGATTCGAGACTGAAGCAAGATCGCACCGCCGCGACTCGGCGCGCGCCAACCAGGAACTGGCCAACGTCTTCCAGGCGGTGAAGGAAATCCCGACCTTCGACCGCATCCGGATTTCGCTGGCGAGCCCGGATCAGATCCTGCGCTGGAGCCACGGCGAGGTGAAGAAGCCGGAGACGATCAACTACCGCACGTTCAAGCCGGAACGCGACGGCCTTTTCTGCGCCCGTATCTTCGGGCCGGTGAAGGACTACGAGTGCCTGTGCGGCAAGTACAAGCGCATGAAGTACAAGGGCATCGTCTGCGAGAAGTGCGGCGTTGAAGTCACGGTGCAGAAGGTGCGCCGCGATCGCATGGCGCATATCGAGCTGGCATCGCCTGTGGCGCATATCTGGTTCCTGAAGTCGCTGCCGTCGCGCATCGGGTTGATGCTCGACATGACGTTGAAGGATCTTGAGCGCGTCCTCTATTTCGAGAACTACATCGTCATCGAGCCGGGTCTGACCCCGCTCAAGGAGCGCCAGCTCCTGACGGAAGACGAGTTCTATAAGTCTCAGGACGACTACGGCAACGACAGCTTCACCGCCGAGATTGGCGCCGAGGCTATTCGTAAACTCCTGATGGCGATCGACCTGGAGAGGCTGCGCGATCAGCTGCGTAGCGACATCGCCGGCTCGAATGGCGGCGAGAAGCAGAAGAAGCTGGTCAAGCGCCTCAAGGTCGTCGAGGCCTTCATCGATTCCGGCAACCGTCCGGAATGGATGATCCTGACCGTCGTGCCGGTGATCCCGCCGGACCTGCGCCCGCTCGTTCCGCTCGATGGTGGCCGCTTCGCAACGTCGGATCTGAACGATCTCTATCGCCGCGTCATTAACCGCAACAACCGCCTCAAGCGCCTGATCGAGCTCAAGGCGCCCGACATCATCGTGCGCAACGAAAAGCGCATGCTGCAGGAATCGGTCGATGCGCTGTTCGACAACGGCCGCCGCGGCCGCGTCATCACCGGCGCCAACAAGCGTCCGCTGAAGTCGATCGCCGATATGCTGAAAGGCAAGCAAGGCCGCTTCCGCCAGAACCTGCTCGGCAAGCGCGTCGACTATTCGGGCCGCTCGGTCATCGTGGTCGGTCCCGAGCTCAAGCTGCAGCAGTGCGGGCTGCCGAAGAAAATGGCGCTCGAACTGTTCAAGCCGTTCATCTATGCGCGGCTTGAGGCCAAGGGCTTCAGCCAGACCGTCAAGCAGTCCAAGAAGCTGGTCGAGAAGGAGAAGCCGGAAGTCTGGGACATCCTTGAAGAGGTGATCCGCGAACATCCGGTGCTGCTCAACCGCGCGCCGACGCTGCATCGTCTCGGCATCCAGGCGTTCGAGCCCGTGCTGATCGAAGGCAAGGCGATCCAGCTCCATCCGCTGGTCTGCACCGCCTTCAACGCCGACTTCGACGGCGACCAGATGGCCGTGCACGTTCCCTTGTCGCTGGAAGCGCAGCTGGAAGCGCGCGTGCTGATGATGTCGACCAACAACATCCTGTCGCCCGCCAACGGCAAGCCGATCATCGTGCCGACGCAGGACATCGTTCTGGGTCTCTACTATCTGAGCCAGGAACGTCCGAACGAGCCGGGCGAGTTCAAGGAACACCCCAAGACGAAAATGCCGTTGCAGGGCTTCTACAACGACATGGCCGAGATCGAGCATGCGCTCTTCGCGGGCAGCGTCACGCTGCACGCCAAGATCAAGTGCCGCTACAAGACGGTCGACGCCGACAACAAGCCCGTCACGTTGCGCGTCGACTCGACTCCGGGCCGCATGATGATCGCGGAAATCCTGCCGCGTCATCCCAAGATCCCGTTCGCCCTGGTCAACAAGCTCCTGCGCAAGCAGGAGGTGTCGCACATCATCGACGAGGTCTATCGTCACTGCGGCCAGAAAGAGACCGTGCTGTTCGCCGATGCCGTGATGGGGCTGGGCTTCCGCGAGGCCTGCAAGGCCGGCATCTCGTTCGGCAAGGACGACATGGTCGTGCCCGACACGAAGGCCAAGCTGATCGACGAGACGCGCCATCGTGTGCGCGAATACGAGCAGCAATATCTTGATGGTCTCACTACCGACAAGGAGAAGTACAACCTCGTCGTCGACACCTGGTCGAAATGCACCGACCTCGTCGCCACGGAAATGATGAAGGAGATTTCGGAATCCAAGATCGACCCGAAGACGGGCCGCATGGAGGAGATGAACTCCATCTACATGATGAGCCATTCGGGCGCCCGCGGTTCGCCGCAGCAGATGAAGCAGCTCGCCGGCATGCGCGGCCTCATGGCGCGTCCGGACGGCTCGATCATCGAGACGCCGATCCTGTCCAACTTCAAGGAAGGCCTCACTGTGCTCGAGTACTTCAACTCGACCCACGGCGCCCGCAAGGGTCTGGCCGACACTGCGCTCAAGACGGCAAATTCGGGTTATCTCACCCGTCGTCTCGTCGACGTCGCCAACGATTGCATCATCACCACCGAGGATTGCGGCACCAAGAAGGGCGTTTACGTCCAGGCCGAAATCGACGGCGGGACGATCGTGTCGTCGCTGACCGAGCGCATCCTTGGCCGCACCACGGCGGAAGACGTCAAGCACCCGGACACGGGCGAAGTGATCGTCAAGCGCAGCAAGGAAGTGACCGAGGATATCGCCGACAGAATCGAGACCTCGCACATCCAGCGCGTGCGTGTCCGTTCGGTTCTGACCTGCGAGCTCAAGGACGGCGTCTGTGGCAAGTGCTACGGCCGCGATCTGGCGCGCGGGACCTCGGTCAACATCGGCGAGGCTGTCGGCGTCATCGCCGCGCAGTCGATCGGCGAGCCGGGCACCCAGCTCACCATGCGCACCTTCCACATCGGCGGTGCGGCCCAGGTGGCGGGCCAGTCCAAGGTCGAGGCGTCTTATGACGGCAAGATCAAGATCGTGAACCGCAACATCGTCAAGAACACCGACGGCGAGTTGATCGCGATGGGCCGCAACATGCAGGCGGTGATCACCGATCCGAAGGGCCAGGAGCGCGCCTCCTACCGCATCGTCTACGGCGCACGCCTGAAGGTCGACGAGGGCGCAACCGTCAAGCGCGGCGATCGCCTCGCGGAGTGGAACCCGAACTCGCTTCCGGTTCTGACCGACGTCGAAGGCACGGTGAAGTACGAGGAGCTGATCTCTGGCGTCTCGTTCCGCGACGTGTCGGACGAAAAGACCGGCGTGTCCAACAAGGTGGTGATCGACAGCCGCACCGGCACCGGCGCCAAGGCGACGGAGCTGCGTCCGACGATCGTCGTGGTCGACGGCAAGGGCAAAACCGTGCAGGTCCCCGGCGGCGGCGAGGCGCGTTATGCGCTTTCCGTCGACGCGATCCTGTCGGTCGAGGACGGCGCGCACGTCAAGGCCGGTGATGTCGTTGCCCGTATTCCGACCGAAGGCGCCAAGACGCGCGACATCACGGGCGGTCTGCCGCGCGTGGCGGAGCTGTTCGAGGCGCGCAAGCCCAAGGAAGCCGCGGTGCTCGCGGAAGCCGACGGCTTCGTCGAGTTCGGCAAGGACTACAAGAACAAGCGTCGCGTCATCGTGCGTCCCAAGAACGAGAAGCTCGATCCGACGGAATATCTCATCCCGAAGGGCAAGCACATCTCGGTGCGCGAGGGCGATTATGTGGAGAAGGGCGACTACATCGTCGAAGGCAATCCCTCTCCGCACGACATCCTGCGCATCAAGGGCATGGAGGAGCTGGCGACCTATCTCGTGAAGGAGATCCAGGACGTCTATCGTCTCCAGGGCGTGAAGATCAACGACAAGCATATCGAAGTGATCTGCCGCCAGATGATGCAGAAGCTGGAGATCACCGAGGGCGGCGAGACCACGTTGCTCGCCGGCGAACAGGTCGACCAGCTGGAGATGGACGAGGCGAACGCCAAGGCGACGGAAGTCGGCGGCAAGCTCGCCGAGGGCCGCCCGGTGCTGCTGGGCATCACCAAGGCGTCGTTGCAGACGCGCTCGGTGTTTTCTGCCGCGTCCTTCCAGGAGACCACCCGCGTGCTCACCGACGCTGCCGTCAACGGCAAGGTCGATACGCTGGAAGGTCTCAAGGAGAACGTCATCGTCGGCCGTCTCATCCCGGCCGGCACCGGTGGCGCCATCGCGCGGTTGCGCCATGTCGCCGCCGAACGCGACCGGGCGATCCAAGAGGAGCAGGCCAAGAATCAGCCTATCGCCCAGATCGAAGGACCGGTCGCGGCGGAATAGAGAAAGCTCCTCCACCGCGAAGCGGGGGAGGGGGGAGCCGCCAGGCTCGATCTCTCCAAACAAAAGGGGGCCGCTGGAAACAGCGGCCCTTTTTGTTGTCCAATGCGCGGATGGATGCGACGACTTGGAAACGCGTGGCGCTGTATGGCGCCGCACTGGCGCTTGGCACCTTCGCGCTGCAATGGCTCGACTACAAACGGCTGACGCTCGAGCACACCGCCGACATCTATATTGGCCTGATCGCCGTGGCGTTCCTCGTCCTCGGTATCTATGTCGGCGCCCGCCTCTTTGCCGCTGCGCCGGCGGCACCTGCCGGCAACCCGGCTGCCCAGGCCGCGCTCGGGATCAGCGAACGCGAGCTCGAGGTGCTGCACGAACTCGCCGCCGGCCGCTCCAACAAGGAAATCGCTGCCCGCCTCAAGGTTTCACCCAACACGGTCAAGACCCACATCGCCCGGCTGTTCGAGAAGCTCGGTGCGCGCCGCCGCACCGAAGCCTTGGC
>DATEZM010000011.1:0-4628 GCA_035255625.1 Rhizomicrobium sp.
GCTGCATCACGAGAAGACCGAATTTCTCGGTCTGCGCGGCCTCTTCCTGCTGGCGGCACGCGACAACCAGCCGGATCAGGCGCTGGTGTTCGCCGAGCGCGCGCATGCGTTGCGGCCGCGTGTCGGCTGGTCCGCCACGGCACTATTCGAGCTCAAGGCCGCGCATGGCGACTGGGCGGATGCGCGCAAGGTTCTGGACGACAGCGCCCGTTTCAAGCTGCTCGACGCAACGGTACTGCGCCGCCGCCGCGCCGTTCTGCTGGCGGCCGAGGCGCTGGCGGCGGATCGCCGCGGCGACGGCGATGCCGCGCTCAATCTTGCCACCGACGCGCTGTCGCTCGAACCCGGTCTCGTGCCGCCAGCGATCCTGGCCGCGAAAAAACTCGCCGGCTCGGCCAAGCTGTGGCGCGCCCAGGGCGTCGTCGAAGCCTGCTGGGCCATCGCGCCGCATCCCGAGCTCGCCGAGATCTATGCCGCGATGAAGCCGGACGAGAGCGCCGAACAGCGCGCGACGCGGCTCGTCGGACTCGCCCATCTCAACCGCGATCATTTCGAAAGCCGCTTGCTCGAAGCCGAGGAAGCGGTGCGCACGAAGAACTGGACCGAGGCGCGCCGCCTTCTCGCACCGCTCGCTGGCGACGGCGCCAGCGCGCGAGTCTGTGCCCTGATGGCCGAAGTCGAGGAAGGCGAGCGGGGCGACGCCACGCTGGCCCATGCCTGGCTTGCCCGCGCCGCGCGCGCGCCGCGCGATGCGCAATGGCGCTGCCGCCATTGCGGCGCGATGCAAGACGAATGGTCCGCCGTCTGCCGCACCTGCTCGAATTTCGACACGCTGGCCTGGGGCGGCGAAGCGCCGCGTGCCGAAATCCTTCCTGCTCCGATCCGCAAGCTGGCGACACCGAAATCCCAGCCGAAGCCCGCCATCATCTCCCTGCCGCGCCCGCCCGACGATCCTGGCCCCGGAGGGATGGAGTATTAACCGTCTCCGACGCGGGTACGTGCGCGTGTGAATTCTTGCTATAACCGCCGCCGTTCGGCGGGAGGGTTGTATGCGTTGGTTCATCGGAATTGTTGTCGCGGTCGCAGCGGTGCTCGGCATCGGATTTTATCTGCTCAGCGCGCCGGACATTCCGCGCGCCACGCTGGAAGCGAAATACGCGACGCCGCCGTCGCAGTTCGTCGACGTCGCCTACACTTCGACCTTGCCGAACGCCGCGGCGTCGTCCGCGCCGGCACGCGCCCATTACCGCATCCGCGGCGCCGCCGACGCGCCGACGATTCTTCTGCTTCACGGCTCCAACGCTTCGCTGTTCACCTGGGAGCCGTGGTCGAACACGTTGTCGGACCATTTCCGCGTCGTCTCCGTCGATTTGCCCGGTCACGGTCTCACCGGCGCCACGCCGAACCACGACTACACCCAGGCGGGCATGGCGAATTTCGTTCTCGCCTTCGCCGACAAGCTCGGCCTGAAGACCTTTGCGCTCGGGGGCAATTCGATGGGCGGCGGCGTGGCGGCGCGTTTCGCGGAGGAACATCCAGATCGCGTCAGCGCGCTCATCCTGGTCGATGCCGGCGGCATGCCGTCGAAGCAGGGCGACAGCCCGCCTATCGCCTTCCGTCTGCTGCGGATGACGTGGCTGCGGCCCGTGCTCAACCATCTCGATCCGACACCCTTGGTGCGCGAGGGTCTCGGCGACGCCATCGTACGCAAACAGATCCTGACTCCGGCGATGATCAAGCAATATGCCGATTTCGCGCGCATGGCAGGCGCGCGGCAGGCGACGGCGGAGCGCTTCTCGCAGTATTCGCCCGCCGACAACAGCTATGTGAAGGACCATATCGGCGTCCTGACCATGCCGGTTCTGATCTTGTGGGGCGAGAAGGACCACCTCATCCCCGTCGCCACTGCCGCCACATGGCACGACGCCATCCCGGGCTCCAAGGTGATCATCTACGCCGACACCGGCCACATCCCGATGGAAGAAGTCGCCGACCAGTCCGCAAAGGACGTCCGCAAATTCCTGACCAAGGACGAGGCGCCGCCATCGGTCCCGAGCCGCCGTCAACGCACGCATGCCTGATGGCTGCGCGCATTTGACCGGGAGGCGGACGGCGCCGGGTAAAACGACCGCTTGACGGAGCGGCCCGAAATCCCGTCACATTTCGCGCATGCAGCATGAGGTCTTGGCACATACGGAGGATTTTGGGGGGCCAGACCGGCATCAGCCCAACCGTGTTTGCCTTCCCGGCCGCGATGCACCGTATGAGGCCTATGCGCTCGGCAAGCCTTATGACGAGATGTTCGCGTCGTCTGGCGCGGTGCGTCCCCATTACGGCGCGCTCGACGGCAGGCTGACGACGCTGCCCGCGGGCGAACTGCTCCGCCGCCAGCAGGCCTGCGAACTGTCCTTCCTCCACCAGGGTATCACCTTCACCGTCTACAACGACAACCAGGCGACCGAGCGGATCATCCCGACCGATCTTCTGCCGCGCATCGTCACCGCGAAGGAATGGGCGCGCATCGACGCCGGCCTGAAGCAGCGGATCGCAGTGCTCAATCTCTTCCTGCGCGACATCTATGGCGACGCGCGCGTGCTGAAGGACGGCATTGTGCCGCGTTCGATGATCTACGGATCGAAACATTATCGAAGGGAGATGCGCGGCCTGTCGGTGCCGCACGGGGCTTATGTCAATGTCTGCGGCAGCGATCTGGTGCGCAACGAGGCCGGCGACTTCGTCGTTCTGGAGGACAATCTGCGCGTTCCTTCCGGCGTCTCCTACATGCTCGCCAACCGCGACGTGGTGCGGCGCGCTTTCCCGGCGGTGTTCCGCTCCATGGGCGTGCGCGCCATCGAGCACTATCCCAACGAGCTGCTTGCTACCTTGCGCAGCTTGGCGCCGTTCCACGAGGACGTGTCGATCGCCGTGCTGACCCCCGGCGTGTTCAACTCGGCCTATTTCGAGCATGCCTTCCTCGCGCGCCAGATGGGCGTCGAGCTGGTGGAGGGCCGCGATCTCCTGGTCAACGACAACGTCGTCTATGCCCGCACCACCTCCGGCCTGAAGCGCATCGACGTCATCTATCGCCGCATCGACGACGACTTCGTCGATTCTCTGATCTTCCGCGAGGAGTCGTCGCTCGGCGTGCCGGGAATCTTCAACGCTTATCGGGCTGGCAACGTGGTCATTGCCAATGCCCTTGGAACGGGGGTCGCCGACGACAAGGCGGTCTACGCCTATGTCCCGCGCCTGATCCGCTACTACCTGTCGGAGGAGCCGATCCTCGGCAGTGTCGAAACCTATCTCTGCCGCGAAGAAAAATCGCTCAGCCATGTTCTCGCCAATCTCGACACGCTGGTGGTGAAAGCGGTCGGCGAGTCGGGCGGCTATGGCATGCTGGTCGGGCCGCATGCGACCAAGGCCGAACGCGCGGATTTCGCCGAGAAGATCAAGGCCGATCCCGACAATTACATCGCCCAGCCGACGATCCAGCTTTCCACCGCGCCGACCTTCGTCGATGGCGGTGTGGAGCCGCGCCATGTCGATCTGCGCCCCTTCATCCTGCATGGCGAGCACACCACCATCGTCCCCGGTGCGCTGACCCGCGTGGCGCTGAAGAGCGGCAGCCTGGTGGTGAACTCGTCGCAAGGCGGCGGCTCGAAAGACACCTGGGTGCTGAGCGAATGACATGCTGAGCCGCGTCGCCGATTCACTCTATTGGATGGCCCGCTACATTGAGCGCGGAGAGCACACCGCACGGCTCGTCGCCGTCAAGCTCGAATCCATGGTGGAACAGTCCCGCGAGGACGCCGACGCCGCCTGGCACCGCGTGGTCGAGGCCCTGTCGGGCGGGGAATTCGCGCCCAAGGCGCATGACGCCTATGCCATCACCCAGGCGCTCGCCTTTGCCAAGGTGAATCCGTCGGCGCTTGTGTCGTCACTCTGCTTCGCGCGCGACAACGCGCGCCAGGTGCGCGAGCAGCTGTCCACCGAAGTGTGGGAGCATCTCAACAAGCTATATCTGCGGCTGCAGCCCGTCACCACCGACGCGGTGTGGAGCCATCATCCGGCGCGCATTTTTCGCGAGGCCCTGGAGGATTTCCACACGCTGGAGGGCGTGATCTACTCGACGCTGAGCCACAATGAGGGCTGGTATTTCATCCAGCTCGGCCGCCATATCGAACGCGCCCAGCTCATCGGCCGGCTGCTCGATCTGCATTTCCGGGAACAAGCCGGTCTTACCGCGCCGAAATATTTCGATTGGCTCGTGCTGCTCAAGTTCTGCACGGCCTTCGAGCCCTATTGCAAAGCCTACACGGCGCAGATCAGGCCCGAGAAGATCGCCGAGTTTCTGGTGTTCGACGGCGAATTCCCCCATTCCGTGCGCTTCAGTGTCGACCGCGTCGTGGATTCGCTGGGCAAAGTCGCCCAGGCTGCGCCGCCGGCGCGGCGCGCCGGTGTCGAGCGCCTCGCGGGCAAGCTCAAAGCCACGGTCGATTTCGGCCAGGTCGAGGAGTTGATGGGCGGCGGCATCGGCCCCTTCCTCGCCGACATCACCCGCCAATGCGAGCAGATCCACGACAGCGTGCATCTGGCGTATATCTCCTACGGCGCGGAGACGGTGCTGT
>DATEZM010000012.1:0-3400 GCA_035255625.1 Rhizomicrobium sp.
GAAGCTCGTTCCCTATGCGGGCAGGTTTGATGGATTCCACGCGGTGCCGTCATCGGTCTCGAAGACCTGCCTGGTGCGCTTCGACAACAACAAGTACTCGGTCGCGGCCAGTGCAGTCGGTCGTCCGGTCGAGGTCCATGCGTACGCCGATCGCATCGTAATCCGCCAGGACGGGCGCATCGTCGCCGAGCATCCCCGCTCATTCGGCCGTGGCGACACGATTTACGACCCCTGGCACTACGTGCCGGTGCTGGCCCGCAAACCCGGCGCCCTGCGCAACGGCGCGCCGTTCAAGGACTGGGTGCTGCCGGCGGCGCTGGAGCGGGTGCGGCGTAGGCTCGCCGGAACCGACGACGGCGATCGCCAGATGGTCGCCATTCTCTCCGCCGTGCTCACCGACGGATTGCCGGCGGTGGAAGCCGCCTGCGCCCAGGCGATCTCCGAAGGCGTCCATTCGTCCGACGTGATCATCAACATCCTCGCGCGGCGGCGCGATCCGGGACCCGTGGCGCCGATCTTCACCCCGGACGCGCTGAAGCTCCAGCATGCGCCGGTCGCCGACTGCGCCCGGTACGACCAACTCAGGAGGGCCTGACCATGGAGAGAACCGAAGTCATCGAAATGATGGGTGAACTCAAGCTCTACGGCATGAAGAGCGCCTACGACGAGATTTACGCCACTGCGCTCAAGCGCCAACATGAGCCGCAACGGCTCGTCGGCGATCTGCTCAAGGCGGAGATATCGGAGAAGCACGCGCGTTCGATCCGATACCAACTCGCGATCGCCAAGCTGCCGCTCGCCAAGGATGTCGACGACTTCCAGTTCAAAAGCACGCCGATCAACGAGAATCTGGTGCGCGATCTCGCCAGCGGCGAGTTCATCGCCCAGCAACGCAACGTCGTCCTGGTCGGCGGAACCGAGTCCGATTCATAATGCTCACCTCGCCATGTCATTGAAAGTCCAAGGGCAGTGTTGGTTGATCTTCAGACTCCGGCGGCCTCGATGCGCGCCTTCTTCGCCGGTCGGCCGCGCCGGCGACCTCGGCGCGTCGAAGATCGGCCGTTTGGATGACCCAAGGCGCACCTTTGCAGGATTGGTTTGCCGGAAGGGCGCCTTCGCCAATCAGACGACGGATGGTCGCGGGACTGACCGTGAGCATCTCAGCCGCTTCGTCCAACGTCGCTTCGCCGCGCTCGGCTCGTTCGCCCTCGCGAAAGACGGCGATGTCATGATCGTTGCGCAAGGAAACAACCCGCGAACGCGTCCACGAATTGCCCTTGCCCGTCGTCTTTCCCATGCGGTTTAAGGCGGCGGCAATCGCCATGTCCGGCATCTGCCGAGCCATGGCCCGCACCAACTCAACAACATTGGCGTCGACGCTCCAGCGATGTTGTCCCGTACGGTTCTTGCGCACACGCAGAGCTGTGTGATCGTCGCCAGCCCAGCGGATGATCAGATCCAAGCCGTCGTTCTCCACCCGCACGACGATCTCCTCGATCAGCATGCGAACAATACGTTTGCGCGTGGCTATGGTCGCCCCTTGCGCATGCCAAGCGCGCTCGACGTCGGCGCCGAGCCTGAGCAGCGCCTCGCGTTCGCCTGGGCTTACGCTATCCGAGGACACCACGCCGAGGGCATCGAGTTGGTCCTGGAGCCGTCGCTCCTCTTTCAAGCGCTCGTTCCAACGCCGCTCCAGTTCTCCGGCAACCAGTCGGTTGTCGGGATCGACGGCGTCATACTGCCGTCGGGCGTACGCCGTTTCGAAACGCGCCTGCTCGACCGCCAGTTCGATCTGCCGGCGCTTCTCGGCGTCTTCGCGCCCGCGCGCCTGCAGAGCCGCCAGCGACGCCTCGACGCCCAGTGGCTGAATACGCTCGATCACCTCCGCGGCAACCGCACTGTCGACACGAAGACTGCCGAAGGAGATGCAGCGCTCCACGCCGTGGTTGATCAAGGCTCCTCGGCAGTGATAGCGCGCAACGTCACCCTTGGTCCCGCTGTAGGCGACGTGCAGCTTGCGTCCGCAGTGGCCGCAACGGAACAGCCCCGCTAGCAAAGCCTCTCCCCGCCGCACCGCGCCGCGGCTCGCCCAGCTCTTGCCGTTGGCGTTGTCGTTGATCAGGCGCTGATTCCTCTCGAACGCATCCCAGCCAATATAGCCCTCATGGTGGTCGCGGATCAAAACCTCCCAGTCTGATCGCTCGACGCGAAAACCGCGTACGACCTGCTTGCGGCCATTTGCGATCCTCGTCTTACTGGCCGAACGGCCGTACGCGTAGGCGCCGGCGTAAATCGGGTTGCAGAGAATGTGATGGATTGTGTTGTAGACGGGCGCCCTCCATTCCAGACGTCGGCCTTCCAAGCCATGGCGGACGGCAGGCAACACGATCTTCTCTTGCAGAAACCAGAGAAGAACCTGCCGTGCGCTCTGCAACTCGGCGAACTTGCGGAAGATCAGGGCGAGCGCATCTTGCACTCGAAGGTCTGGATCCTTTTCTATCTGATCAAGCCCTTTGCGCACATAGCCAATCGCCACTGTCGTGAATAGCTCGCCTCGCCGGGCTTTCTGTTTGAGCGCTTCATGGGCGCGCTGGCGTAGGATGGACAGTTCCATCTCGCTCATCGTTCCTTTCATGCCGAGGAGTAGCCTATCATTGACGAGGCGTGGATCGTAAACGCCGTCTTCGTCGGCGATCAGCGTGCCGACGAGGCCGCAGAACTCCAGTAGCGTGTGCCAATCGCGTCCGTTGCGAGCCAGGCGCGAAGCCTCAATCGAGATCACCACGCCGACCCGACCCTCGCAAATCGCCGCCAGGAGCTTCTCAAACCCGGGGCGACTGACGCCCGAGCCCGAACGACCGAGGTCGTCATCGATGACGCTGACTTTGGCCCATCCGAGCTGCCGCGCACGCTCGACAAGCCCATATTGCCGTCGCCGGCTTTCCCCATTGTTGATCACCTGATCGACCGTGGACTGTCGGACGTAGACGATCGCCTCGCGGGCGACATGTTCAGCCGCGATCCGGCTCATGGTGCGCCTCCTTCCGGATCGGAATTGCCGCCTCGTCCGACAGCGCCTCGGTCAGAAGCGCTCGCAGAATCTCGACCATCGCCTCGCGACGTTCGCGCGGGATCGGATGTCGATCCGGGGGCCTTTCGAACAGGTCCGGCTCTCGGCGTGGCTTCAGGCGCATGATCGGCTCCTCTGGCGCGGGACGAATCCCCGGGGCTGGAGCCTAGAAGCGCATCGAGATGATTGCGCAGATCGCGTAAGCGTCCCACGCAAAGCCTTGGAAAGGGCCGGACCGCGCACATCGCCGCCTCCGGCCGCATCATCCACGCTGGCGTCAGCGTCAGCGTGTCGTCAGTGAGACGGATCGTAAGGTGCTCCACGCCTCCG
>DATEZM010000013.1:0-5050 GCA_035255625.1 Rhizomicrobium sp.
TCCTTGTTCAGTGTCTCGGCTTCATGAATTTGAGCAGGAATTGGTCGGTATGATGGCGGATCGACGGGTCGAAGACGAGCTTGTCGTGCGGATCGTTCGGGTTGCGCAGCACCTTGCTCTCACCCGCCATCTTGAACCCGGCCGCTTCGACCTCGGTGATCACCACCTTCTCGTCGATGCGGTGCAGCGTGTTGGTGTCGCGGATGCCGGAACCGGCTGCGGCGGCATGATCGAGGATGACATAGAAGCCGCCCGGCTTCAGCGCGGCATACACCGCCTTGTTGATGACCGCTGTATCGGCCGGCGCGAAGAAGGGATCCTTCAGATCGTGATAGTTCTGCGCCGTCCACACCACGTCCAGCGATTCCGGCGCCGCGAGCTTGTTGATCGGCGCGTGCAAGACACTGACATTGGAGTAAGCCATGAACTGCTTGGTCGGATCGGAGCCGGGAACCCGTTTCTGGATGATGGGATCGAGCTCGGACGGCGTGTACGCGTAGACCCAGCCCTTGTCACCGACGACCTTGGCGAAGATGTGCGTGAAGTAGCCGCTACCCGGGATCAGATCCATGACGCGGCTGCCGGGTTTGATGCCGGCGAAAGCGATCATTGCGGCAGGCTTACGCGCGTCATCGAGTTTGGTCTCCGCATCGGGCCGGCCGGGATCGGCGAGCGCCGCAGTGACATAGGAAGGTGTCATGGCCGGCTTCGCGGCAAGCGCCGGCGCAGCAGCGAGCGTGGCGGTCAGAGCGGCGGTGTAAAGCCAATGGCGCGACATGCGTTTTTCTCCCCTTTTTGCGTGGCCGGACACTAGCGCGGCAGGACGAGGGATGCACGGTCCGGTCTTGCGCATCACGGCGCGGTGATATTCCACAGCTTTCTGTCAGGATTTCAGCGCACCGCGCAATAGCGTGCGATAGAGCCATTCCGTGGCGCTCGCCGGGCGGGCGAGGCCCATGCGGTCAAGCGCCGCGTGCTCGGCCGGCGCCGACAACAGTCCCGCCAGTGCAAAACGGGCGAGCTCGGACGGCGTCGCATCCTTCAGGCGTTCAAGGACGGGAAGAAGCCGCTGCTCGACCGGCGTGAAATCGCAGCCGGACGGATAATCCGGCAAAAGGCCCTGCGCGCGCAGCGGCGCGAGCGCCGCGGCGACGCGTTCCGGACGGTTGTCGCGATGGATCGCGGCAATTTCGTAGCCGGGGGCGATCTTGCCGGCGTCCTTCGCCTTGCACAGGAGTTCGTCCTGGAAACGCGAATCCGCGATGGCGAGCATGCGCGCCACGACCTCTTCGTCGCGCTGACCGCGCAGATCGGCGATGCCGTATTCGCTGACGATGACGTCGCGCAGATGGCGCGGGACCGTGGTGTGACCATAGGACCAGCGGAGGTTCGACTGCATCGCCCGGCCCCGCCCGCGCGTCGCGGCGACGGCGATGATCGCGCGCGCGCCGTTGAGCGCGAAGGCCTGGTCGACGAAGTTGAACTGGCCGCCGACACCGCTGACGACACGGCCGTCCTCGAGCCCGTCGGAGACGACGGCGCCCAAAAGCGTCGCCATCATCGCGTTGTTGACGAAACGCGCATTGACCCGTGCGGCGCGTTTGGCCTCCTCGCCGCCATAGAGCGCATTGGTGAAGCTGATGCGCGTCATCGCGATGCGGGCGAGCGCATCGGGCGGCATCTCCCGCAGACGGCGATAGAGGCTCTTCGGTCCGACGAAGAAGCCGCCATGGATCAGGATGCCATCGACGGCGCGTTTGAGGATGCCGGCGTCGATGAGCTGGAGGAAGCCATCGACCACCATCTCGCTGAGACCATAGAGGCCTTGCACGAAGGGCGTGCGCTGTTCGATGGCGAGCGGCGGCGCGCTGCCGGTGAGCCGGTCGACCGCGGCGCCAAACGCCTGCGTCTCGCGATGGCGCAGGATCATGGCGTGGACCGCGGCGTCACCCTCTTCGCCGATGCCGATCTGCAGCGTGCCGCCATCGGCAATCAGCCGCGCGACATGCAGGCCGATGGCGTATTCGGTGTTGGAGATCGGCTGCTTGGGCACGTTGAACAATGGGAAGTCCGTCACGGGGCTGTCGAGGATGTCACTAAAGGTGTCGCCTGGGAGATCGCCGTCGCCCGGCATGAAGGGAAGTTCGGAATTCACCTGCCCCACCAGCAGGAATTTCGCGCGGCCCTGGGCGCGCGCGTCCAGCAGATCGAGCGTCAGGTCGGTGTTGCAGCTCAGGCTGTAGCGGCCTTCCTTGGCAGCAACGAGCTGGGCGACCACGTTGACGCCGCACGCCATCAGATAGCCCGCGGCATGGGTGTAGTTGGCGGAAATGTAATTGCGCTGCGCGGCGCTGTTGCTCAGCCAGCGGCCGGCGAGGAAGAAGAATTCGTCGACGCGGATGTTCGGTGGCAGCGCGCCGCGATGCAGCGCTACAGCATATTCAAACGGCGGATAACCGCCGAGCAGACGCTGCGAGATCGGATCGATGAAGCGGCGCTCCAGCTCGCTCTTCGCCACCGGCGCTTCCAGGGTCAGCGCGGTGAAAATGTGGAGATGGAGCGACGGGTCCTTCGTCGCGCGGCGGAACAGCGCGTTGGCGACGTGGTTCGCCTTGCCCAAGCCGAGTGGCAAGCCGAGCACGATCTTCTTGCCGACCTGCGCGATGATCGCGTCGACGAGGCGTTCCGGATCGGCATGGAGTTGGGGCATGCGCATCTATATGCGGGGCGGGCGGACCGGTTATAGAAGGTTATGACCACAAGGGAAGACCACGAGAGCATGCGCGAATGCGTCGCCGCCCTGTCGGCGATGGGACTGATCGGCGAAGGCGAGCAGTTCGTGTTCGGGCGGCTGAGTGGCGGCGTGTCCTGCGACGTCTGGCGGATCGATGTGAAGCGCCGCCCGCCGGTGGTGGTCAAGCGCGCGCTCGAAAGGCTGAAGGTCGAGGCCGAGTGGCGCGCGCCGCCGGAGCGCGCCGCGACCGAGGTCGCCTGGATCAGGCTGGTGGCAGGGATCGAACCGAATTGGGTGCCCAAGATTCTCGGCGAGGATCGCGCGCGGCATCTGTTCGCGATGGAGTTTCTGCCACCGGAGACCTATCCGGTGTGGAAGAACGAACTCGCGGCAGGCCGCATCGACACCGCGTTTGCAACGCCGGTGGGCCGGGCGCTTGCCCGTATCCATGGGGCCACTGCGGGACACGACGATGTCGCGGCGGCGTTCCACAACGGCGCGCAATTCCAAGCGCTGCGGCTCGAGCCCTATCTCCTGTTCACCGCAGAGCGCCATCCGCATCTGGCGCCGGCTTTCGGGCAGGAGGTGGCGCGGATCGCTGGCGCGCGCATCGCGCTGATGCAGGGCGACATCTCGCCCAAGAACATCCTGCGCGGGCCGCTTGGACCGGTGTTCCTGGACGCGGAGACGGCGTGTTACGGCGATCCGGCATTCGATCTCGCCTTCTGCCTGAATCATTTCCTGCTGAAAGCGGTGTGGCATCCGCAGTGGACCGACGGCTATGCCGCGAGCTTCATCGCGCTGAAGACCGCCTATCTCGCCGGCGTGACATGGGAGAAAGCACACGACGTAGACCGGCGCACCGCGCGGCTGCTGCCGATGCTGTTCCTAGCTCGAGTCGACGGGAAATCGCCGGTGGAATATCTGACCGAGGCAGCCGACAAATCCTTCGTCCGCGCCGCGGCGATGCAGATGATCGTCGAGCCGCCGGGCAATCTGGAGGTGTTGGCAGGAGCGTATTTTCCGCTGGCGGCGGAGCGGGGATGAGCTACTTCGCCGGCTCCAGATCGCGCGTCTTGTCGTCGGCTTTCGCGGGCTTGATCGCGACGTCGGCTGCGGTGCCGAGGGGGCGGGTCCAGGCGGCAAATTCCAGCGCGATGCCGTCGGGATCGAAGAAATAGATCGAGCGCACGAAGGTGGTCGGCGTGATTTCGAGGCTCGCCTGCATCGGCGAATCGTCGTGGCTGATCACCCGGCTCGGCTTGAGGCCTTTCGCGACGAGCTTGTCGTAATATTCGTCGATCTTGTCCGCCGGCACGTTGATCGCGACATGGTTCATCGATCCGTGTGCGGATGGTCCGGGCAGCATGCCGGGCGCGGCGGAGGCGACGCCTGGCGCTGCTTCCGGCGCGTTGGGAAACCAGAAGAAGGCGAGGCTGTCGCCATTGCCGAGATCGAAGAAGAAATGCTGGCCCATGCCGTTCGGCAGCTCGATCGTCTTGATCAGCGGCATGCCGAGCACGTTGGTATAAAAATCGACGGTGCGCGCCATGTCCTTGCACACCAGCGCGAGGTGGTTGACGCCCTGAAGCTCGAACTCGCGATTGGTCATGACGCAGGCTCCCCTATCTCGACCCGAGAATATCAGAAATAGCTGCGAACGACGAACTGGAACTGGCGCTCGATCGCCTGAGGCGGGTCGCCCGTGATCGCGCGCTGGCCGCGGCGGTCGTCGACATAGAGGTATTCCGCGCTCAGCCTGAGCCAGTCGCGCGGGAGATAGCTTGCCGTTGCGTCAAACGAATAGCCATCTTCGCTCAGATCGGCCGGCGACGTCGTGCGGGTGCGGGTCTGGAAGACATCGGCGCGGGCGACGAGCCACCAGCGGTCGAGGTCCCAGCCCGCCAGCAGATAGGCGGATTTGAAATCGGTCGCGGTGAAAGCGGCGGGCGACGGACTGATGATCGTGCTGCCGGACAGCGCCTGCGACAGCAGCGTTACCGCGCCGATCTGCTGACGCAGGCCCAGATCCCAGAACGCGGTGTGCCAGGCGCGCGGACGCGAAGGATCGGCATCGTTGTCGTAGCGCATGACTTCCACGCCGGTCTTGCCATCGAGCTCGTAGGAGAGGTCGAGATACCAGCCGGGGCGGGAATCGATCTCCGAAAAGAGGTGCACGGTCGACGGCGGCGCGCGGTGGGCGGCGAGCGCCACCGCATCGGGCAGGCGCGTTTTCTCGAACAGGCCGGTGACGCGGTCGTCGAAGGTCCAGCCGCGCTCGGCGATCAGGACGCCTGCGGTGTCGTTCCAGCCGAA
>DATEZM010000014.1:0-3528 GCA_035255625.1 Rhizomicrobium sp.
CGATGGACGCCGCAACGTTGAGGCGGTTACGCACAAGGACGGCCGCGCCTTCGATCGTTCCATCCTGCACACGGTCAAGCCTGCTACTCCTCGCCGTCGCGCCCGTTAGACTAGCGGAACATCGAGCGAGCCCTTTCGAAGAAAATCGCGCGTCACGACGGGGCCTTCCAGACCAAGACTAAAGTGTGGTGATGACGACGCTCGAATTCAAGCGGTCCACGTCGACCCGATCGAAAAGGCCAGTTCCCAAAGTAAGAAGCGACGCGGTTGCTGGTGCCGCGGCATAGCGAAGCGCGACATCGGCCTGCGCGCCAGCAACAAGCTTGACCAACAGACCACCTCGCGGAACCATCGCTAGTGAACGATCAGAAGGGCAACGAGCAGGCCGCCAGCAGCTCGCGCGTAACACCTCCTAAAACAAATTCTCGGGCCCGGCTGTGGCCATAGCCGCCTATAACGAGCAGATCGGCGCCGGCTGCTTCGGCGACGATTGCCGCGGCGGTGCCGCGATGGCCGCAGGGAATACGACGAACTTCCCCTTCAATCGCGCTATAGTGCAATTGCATCGCCAGATCCTCTGGGCCGCCGACTTTGCCAGAATCGCCATTTCCTTCAGAGACGGTCAGCAGGATCACTTTCTTTGCCTTCGAAATCAATGGCATGGCAGCCGTCACTGCATGTGCCGATTCAACGGATGATTTCCAGGCGATCACGACCGTGTCGCACAACTTTTCAGGCAACTTCTCGGGTGCCAAGAGAAGCGGGCGGCCGCACCTTACAAGAATATCGCCCAGGTCACTGACCGTGAATCCGAGCCTCTCAGTGTGATGCGACATCACAAGCAGTTCATGCACACGGCCCAACGCGACTGTCGCGCGCTTGAAGTCGTCGTTCAGGCACGACCAACTGGCACCAGAGCCCGAAGCGCCTAGCCGCGCCGGCGCGACCGCAATACCCTTTTTCCGGCAGAACGCGTGGAAAACATCGCGGGCATGCTCGGCGCACTGAAGATTGTCGGCTTCGATGATGTCCCAAGTCTCCTGCGCGATAGCGCCAGCGCCCATCGTCAGACTGTTGACCTCCTCGACCGCATTTCGACGGACGTGAAGCCCGTCGATATGACTATCGAATATTCGCGCCACGCGGCTGGCCAATTCCAGAGGCGCTGCGTCATCGCCGACGCCCGACAGCGGCACCAGTATCGACTTCATGGTGTTCTCCTCACCAAAATATTCTGACGCCTTCGACGGGCTGCATATTGATTCAACGCAACTTTCAAGGCGCTCAACTCCGCTTCCTGCGTGCCGGGTAGTAGCCGAAAACCATGCCAACGACGCTGAGCAGAATTGATTCTGCGGGAAACTGGAAGAGGACTGAACGCGGCGCGCGCCGGTCGCAGTGCGCAACCCGATCTCGCGGGTGCGCTCGGCGACCGACACGAGAAGAATGTTCATGATGCCGATGCACCCATCAGCAACGAGATCGAGGCGACTTCAGCCAGAAGGTAGGCCATTGTGGCGCCGCCGCGTTCCGCAGCGGTGGCGATCTGGCTGGGGTTGTGAACCCAAAAAGTCGTTATGGCTTCACTACGGTGATTATCATCTGCATATTGGGATGAATCCGGCAGATCACCTTGTACACGCCGGGCTTGTCAAACTGCACCACGATATGCTGGCTGTACGTGCTCATTCCCTTGTCCTCAGCCGTTCCGTCGGGATCGACAATAGTGATATTGTGCGTGATCCGGTCCGTGTCGGTAAACCGCACCGTGTCGCCTGCTTTGACGGTCAGACCGCTGGGCACGAACATCAGGTCGTGCTGGTCGACAAAGTGCTCCGCGGCGAGTGCAGGTTCGGCAAGACCCACCACTGCGGCCAGCACCATCAGAACGCCCCGCAATGACGCTGCAGATGTGAGCATATTACACTCCCTTCATTGCGCCGGCGTCCGTAACGAGGCGCTTATCGGCGGGCCGAACTCAAGACTTCTTGGCGTATAGCTTGCACCAGCCCGACGGGCTGACGTCGCCCGAGACGAACTTGCATGATGACGGCGCCTGGAACAGCGTGCAGTTGTCGCACTTCTGATCCCCTTTCGGCGTCGGCTGGTAGCCGGCGTCGGCCTTGCTCACCGGCCCCGCCTGGGCGCTTTGCGTCGCGACAGCAACAAGCGCGGCCGCGCCGCATGCGCTCGCCGTCGCGTTGCGCAGCAACTGGCGGCGCGAGACGCCGGTCGCTATTTTTGCTTTGTCGATCATGATGCTTGTTTCCCTTCGCTAGGTCTTGATTGGCTCCGTCATAGCGCCGTCCACAGAAAGACTCTCAGTGTATCGTTGTCCGATGCGTTTGCGCCGAACCCGTCATAGTTCGTGGTGCCGCCATCGAACCGGGTGTAGACCGTGTATTGCAATCCGAGCCGGATATTGAATCGCCCGTCCAAGGCTTCCATGTCGCGACCGAACACAGTGCCGTCGATCTGGAAGAGGAAGCCAGTGCTGTCTGGCTTGAACACCGCACTATCGCCGTACAGTAGCGGATCGGCCGAGCCCCAGCTGTCGAAGAAGCCGATCGTGCCGCCAATTTCGTTCTGCCAGTAATAGGACGCATCCGCGTTGAACTCGTTCAACGTATTCGACAGGTTCGCGGCACCACCCAAGAGCATGGTCGCGGCCAGGTGCTGATGCTCATTTGTGTAGCGGAGATTCACGCCATAGATGCCGCTGTTGTCTCCGGTGTACTGATACGAGGCATCCACGCCAAGATCGGCATAGAGGTCGGAGGTTCCAGTCGTTGAGTCGCCGCCGGGATAAAGGTCGGGCAAAAAGGCAAAGGCCCCGATCTCATAGTTCTGGTCGCCCAGATCGTCGTGCCACGCCGCGCGCAGATAGGGCGCAACGCTTGTGATGCGGCCAGCACCCTCATCGGTGCCGAGCGCGCTCAGAAAATGGCGACCGGGCGACCAGTAGAGCGACGCCTCCGTATAGATATGCGAATCCCAGTCCGCATAGGCGGTAAGTCCGATCACGCTCTGCGCCAGCCCGCCGTCCATGATTGTCCCTGCGGACGGCGCGGGCGAAAGGTCGCTACCAGTATAGGGGAAGCCCCAGGCGGGCAGAGTATTCCATGGGTCCTGCACGCCCGGTGCATTGTTAAGGCTTACCCCCGCCTGCACCGGCGTGCCGAGCCAAGTACCACTCGTCACCGCACGCAAGTCAAGATTGTCCCAAGAAAACGCGCGGCCTACGCCGTCGTAGGTGAACTGCGCGAAGCCACCGAAGTTGTCGTCAATGCCGCCGGCAACGAACACACTGATCTGGTCAACGGTGGCATTGTTGTTGACGTCGTAGTGGGGCGCCGGCGGCGCGGATTGATCCTTCGCCGAATTGACAAATGAGGCGATTGCCATTGCCGACAGCGGATTGGTAAAGCCAGTGCTTGCGCGCATCGTGTAACCGCCCATTTTGAATGCACGGCCGAACGGTGTGAGCTGTGGCCCGAACGCACCGACATGACAAGCACTACACGGCTG
>DATEZM010000015.1:0-5821 GCA_035255625.1 Rhizomicrobium sp.
GCGATCTGCGGCCTGTAGACGTCGTAATTCTCCTGTTCGGCCGGCGACAGCTTTGCGCGCGGTATGGTGCCGAGTTCGGCCATCACCTTCTGCCAATGCGCAAGCCGCTCCGCCTGGGTCTTCGGATCGACCCTGGGCAGATGGTCGACGACCGGTTTCTGACTGTCCTCGTCATCCGCGAATTGCGCTTCGCGCCATGTCCATTCGGCGGTGTAGAGCGCGCGGAATTTCGCGTCCGGCGTTCGCGGCGCGGCGTCAGCGGCCGACATGAACAGCAGGATCGCGGCCAGGGCTGCCAGCGTGCGCATGCGTGACTCCCGTTTCAGACATCAGGCGGTAACCGACATCTCGGCTGTTTCTGCGGTGGGCTGCGATGCAGCGCGCAACAGCTGCAGGGATGCGTAGAGGGCAACGACGACCACGCCCCAGCGCAAGGCCACGATCGGCAGGTTCGTGACCGTATAGGCAGCAAGCAGAACGGCAGGCGCGCCGCCGATCGCCAGACCCAAGACGACGCGCAGATCGACCCGCTTGTCGTACGCGAAGCGCAAGCCGGTGACCGGCATCAGAAAGGCGCAGGCGCCCATCATGATGGGAAACGCGGCCTTTGGATCCAGTCCCATCAGGCTCAGCGTCACCAGCGACGGCGCATAGAGCCCCACACCGAACGCCATGAGCGATCCGAGAACGAAATGCACGATCACGGCGAGCAGGAAGAATAGCGGCACGAGCGTGAGCGCGTTGCCCATGACCGGCATCAGATTCAGATTCTGCATGGCGTACAGCGCGGCTGCGACTATCAGCGCCACGCCGACAGTACCTTGCACAATGCGTACCGAAACGCGTAACACGGCCGCCGTGCCGACGAACGACCCCACCATTGCGGCCGCGATGCATGCCAGCAACAGCCAAGGATCGACCTGCACCAGCCGGATGAACACCAGCGCTTGAACGATGGTTGGTATGCAATGACCGGCATTCAGCGTCGCGGGGATGAACCTGTCCGGCACCAGCGAGCGCAGTTTCAACCACGCCGTCGTTGGCGCGAAGGAGCCGATACCGAGCGTATCGAAGAAATTGGTAATAGCGCCAAGACCGATTGATTCGAGGCTTGGAACGAGGTGCGTGCGTGATCCAGCGAGGCCCAGCAGCGTTGCCGTGTAGCCGACGCCGACAACGGCCAGCGCAATGAGCAGAATTTCAACGATCATGCGTCCCCGAGCCGGACCGGACCCTTCGGAAGTTGAGCATGATCGTATAGCCTAAACAACCATCAGGGAGACCGGCATGACCGCCAGCAACGCGCCCGCGCCCATCGGCCTTGCGGAACGCAGGACTCGTCTGGCCGCCCTGTGCGCAGCGATGGACGAAGCCGGGTTGGCGGCCATCATTCTTGGTCCAACGAAGAGTCTGCGCTATTTCACCGGTCTGGTGTGGTCGCCGTCGGAGCGATTTACCGGCGCCATCGTGCATGCGCGCGGAACTATTGAATATGTCTGTCCCGGATTTGAGCTTTCCAAGGTCTCGCAAAGTGTCGGCGTGCCGGGTGATGTGCTGACCTGGGAGGAAGAGGAAGATCCCTCTCGCTTGATCGCCTCGCGTTTGCCGGCCGGAAAACGGGTCGGTCTCGATGATCAGGTAGCCTTTTTTGTCTATCTGGGCCTCGCGCGCGCGCTGTCGGCCGAACGACTCTCTGATGCCGGGCCGCTGATCGGCAAATTGCGAAGCCGCAAATCGGCTACCGAAATCGCTTTGATGTCTCGGGCCAAAGCGATCACCCTGGAAGTCCAGCGGCGCGCCTGGAAGAATCTGACCGCCGGCGTGATGACATCGGACGTCGCCCGCTTCATCGATCAGCAGCACCGGGCGCTGGGCGGCTCCGGCAACACCTTCTGCATCGTTTCTTTTGGCGATGACACCGCCCTACCCCACGGCGGTGAACGCGATCGCGCGCTCGCGGAAGGCGATGTCGTTCTGATCGATACCGGTTGTCACATCGACGGCTACAATTCCGACATCACGCGAACCTATGTATTCGGGGGCGCACCGCGCCGGGTGCGCGAGGTCTGGAAACTGGAGAAGGAAGCACAGGCCGCCGCCTTCGAGGCGGCCAGGCTGGGCGCGGCATGCGAGAGCGTCGACGCGGCGGCACGCGCTGTGATCGCGCAGGCCGGGCTCGGGCCGGATTATCGCCTGCCCGGCCTTCCGCACCGCACCGGCCACGGCATCGGACTCGATATCCATGAGGCCCCCAATCTGGTGCGCGGCGACCGGACGCCGCTCGCGCCGGGTATGTGCTTCTCGAACGAGCCGATGATCGTCATCCCCGGTGCCTTCGGCGTGCGGCTGGAGGATCACTTCCATATGACCGATTCCGGACCGCAATGGTTCACACAGCCGTCGCACAGCATCGACACGCCCTTCGCCGGCGTGCCGGCGTTCGATTAAGCGGGATCGCGCGATGCCCGGCAGCCAGGACTTCGAACACGACCCGGCCAATGAGAGCGTTCTGATCTATCTGAACGGCGATCTCGTGCCACGCAACGAGGCGAAGGTCTCGGTGTTCGATGCCGGCTTTGTCGTGGGTGATGGCATCTGGGAGGGCCTGCGCCTGCACAAGGGCGCCCTGCTTTTTCTCGAGGCGCATATGGACCGGCTTTATGCCGGCGCGGCCGCGATTGCGCTCGACATCGGCTTGACGCGCGAAGCGCTCGTCTCGGACATCTGGCGCACGCTGAAGGCCAACCATTTCGATGATGGCGTCCATATCCGATTGATGGTCACGCGCGGCGTGAAGACCGGCGCCAACCAGGATCCGCGCAATGCCCTCGGTTGCCCAACCATCGTCATGTTGGCGGAACGCAAATCGCCGAGCCCTTCGCTGGCCACCAGGGGAATCTCCCTCGCGACGGTTTCGGTTCGCTGTTCGCCGGCCGAGATGTTCGACATGCGGCTCAATTCGCACAGCAGGCTCAACCTCATCACAGCCCTGCTGGAAGCCATACGCGCGGGCGCGGACGAAGCACTGATGCTCGATCCAAATGGATTCGTATCGAGCTGCAACGCCACGAACTTTTTCTTCGTCAAAGACAATGTCGTTCGAACATCGAGCGGCACCTTCTGTTTCAACGGCGTCACCCGCGCCAACGTCATCTCGCTTTGCCGCGATCACGGCGTCGCCATCGAACTGGGCGACTTCGCGCCTGAGGCGGCGCGGCTGGCGGACGAGGCCTTCGTGACCGGGACGTTTGGCGGCATTACCCCGGTGCGGGAAATCGACCGGCGCGTCTTGCCAGGTGGGTTGCCGGGACCGGTCACGGCCTGTCTGCGCGCCGCCTACGAGACGCTCAAAAACGCCGAGGCCGCGAAGCGATGAAGCCGGCGCCGTTGCGCATCGCCATGTGGTCGGGCCCACGCAACATCTCGACCGCGATGATGCGCGCTTTCGAGAACCGTCCCGACACGGTGGTCGTCGACGAGCCGTTCTACGCGCATTACCTCGCTCGCACCGGTCTGAACCATCCGATGCGGGAAGAAGTCCTGACGAGCCAACCGGCTGAGTGGCGCGAGGTGGTTGCCATGCTCCTGGGGCCTGTCCCGAGCGGCGCGCCGATCTTCTATCAAAAGCACATGACCCATCACATGCTGCCCGAAATCGACACGCATTGGATGTCGGCGTGCTGCAATGTTTTCCTGATCCGCACGCCCGATGACGTCGTTGCATCGTACAGCGAGAAGCGTGGCGAGATCACGCTCGACGATCTGGGCGTGGTTCGACAAGCAGAATTGTTCGACCTCGAGGCGAACAGGCTCGGCCGCGCGCCACCGGTGATCGATGCTTCGGATGTCTTGACCGATCCGGCCGCCACGCTGACGGCGCTATGCGATGCGATCGGCATTCCGTTCAGCGGGAAGATGCTGTCCTGGCCGAAGGGCCGGAGAGCCAGCGACGGCGTCTGGGCACCTGCCTGGTACGACCGGGTCGAGAAATCCACCGGCTTTGCCAAAGCGCGCACGACCCCGCCGCCCGAACTGCCTCCGGAATTGGCGTCCATCGCGGCCGCTGCGCGGCCCTATTATGACCGGATTGCGCGCTGGAAGCTGCGAGCGGTCTAGAGCCCGCTCAATCCGACGCAGCGACCGATCTTTTTGTTCCGGTCCATCGCAACTTTCGAGCATTCTGTATCGTCGGCCAGAGGCAGGACATCCGCTTTGTTGCTGGTAATCTAGCTGCCTTGCGTTTCTTGACGCTCCCCAAGGACGGGGATAGAGGCTCGCGACCGGCGCCCGCCCTTTTCAAGCCAGCCGAAGCGCCATGTCCGGAGAAATTTGTGACGAACAAAGCCAAGCTCACCCTGCGTGTTCCCGCGCCGCCGAGCCGGCCTGGCGACCGGCCGGATTTCAGCGGCGAAAAACTGTCGGGTGCGGGCGAGGTGCTGCGACCCGACATCGACACCAAGCCGCGCGACATGGCGAATCTCGCCTATGTGCTGATCCGCGTGCTCGACGACGCGGGTAAGGCGCTAGGACCATGGAATCCGAAACTCGATCCCGAGACGCTGCGGCGCGCACTACGCATCATGCTGCTGACACGGGCCTATGACGACCGCATGTACCGCGCCCAGCGCCAGGGCAAGACATCCTTCTATATGAAGTGCACCGGCGAAGAGGCGGTCGCGGTCGCAGCGGCCTTCGCGCTGGATCGCGACGACATGTGTTTTCCCTCCTACCGTCAGCAGGGGCTGCTCATCGCGCGCGGCTATCCGCTCCTGCAGATGATGAATCAGGTCTATTCGAATTCACACGATCCCCTCAAAGGGCGCCAGCTCCCGATCATGTACTCCAGCAAGGAACATGGCTTCTTCACCATCTCGGGCAATCTCGGAACGCAGTTCCCGCAGGCCGTCGGCTGGGCGATGGCGTCCGCCTACAAGGGCGACGACAAGATCGCCGCCAGCTGGGTCGGCGACGGCACGACGGCCGAAGGCGACTTCCACCACGCGCTGAACTTCGCCAGCGTCTATCGCGCGCCGGTGATCCTGAATGTCGTCAACAACCAGTGGGCGATTTCGAGCTTCGCCGGCATCGCGGGCGGCAACGAATCCACTTTCGCGTCGCGCGGCATCGGCTATGGCCTGCCGGCACTGCGCGTCGACGGCAACGACTTCCTGGCAGTCTATGCGGCGACGCAATGGGCGGCGGAACGCGCCCGCGCCAATCTCGGCGCTACGCTGATCGAGCACTATACCTATCGGGCCGAAGGCCACTCGACGAGCGATGATCCGAGCCGCTACCGCCCCTCAGACGAGGCGAAGGCGTGGCCACTCGGCGATCCGATCGAGCGCCTCAAGCACCACCTCATCGCCCAGGGCGAATGGAGCGAAGAACAGCAGCAGGCCGCACACAGCGACGCGGTCGAGCAGGTCAAGACGGCGAACAAGGAAGCCGAGGCCATCGGCACGCTCGGCCATGGCGAATTGCCGAGCCTGAAGACGATGTTCGAAGACGTGTTCAAGGACATGCCGCAGCATCTGCGCTTGCAGCGCCAGCAGATGGGGGTCTGATCATGGCGACGATGAACATGATCCAGGCGCTCAACTCCGCGCTGGATGTGATGCTGGCGAAAGATCCGAACGTGCTCACCTTCGGCGAGGATGTCGGGTACTTCGGCGGTGTGTTTCGCGTGACCGAGGGGCTGCAGAAGAAGCATGGGCTGACGCGCTGTTTCGACACGCCGATCGGCGAGGCCGGCATCGTCGCCGTCGCCATCGGCATGGGCGCCTATGGCCTGCGGCCGGTGGTGGAGATTCAGTTCGCGGAT
>DATEZM010000016.1:0-3627 GCA_035255625.1 Rhizomicrobium sp.
GCCCGAAGGCGGCGACACCTGCTGGGCGAACATGCAGGCGGCGTTCGAGGGTTTGTCGAAGCCGCTGCAGCGATTCCTCTCCGAGCTCGACGCGGTGCACGATTTCGCGCGCGGCTTTCCGGCACGCGGCCAGGTCGCGAAAGAGGCAGGCGGCGACAAGCATGCCAAGGCGCTCGAAGAACATCCGCCGGTGATCCATCCGGTGGTGCGCACCCATCCCGAGACCGGCGCCGACTCGCTGTTCGTGAACTACGGCTTTACAGACCGCATCAAGGGGCTACGGCGCGAGGAGTCGAACGCGCTCCTGAACATGCTGTTCGTGCACATCCAGAAGCCGGAATACCAGGTGCGCTGGACATGGAAGCCCAATGCCATCGCCTTCTGGGACAACCGCATCACCCAGCATTATGCGGTGAACGACTACCTGCCGCACCGGCGCATCATGCACCGCGCCACGATCCTGGGCGACCGCCCCTTCAACAGCGCGCGAAGACCTGCCGGCGCGAGGGCGGCAGCGGAGTAGCGCTCCGCCGCGCAACCGTCAGCGCGGCCAGGGCAGGACCATCGGCACGCGCTTGCGATAGGCGCGATACTCCTCGCCGAACAGGGCAACGAGATCGCGCTCCTCAAGCAGGATGCCGAAGAAAACGTAGGCGGTAGTGACAGCGGCGAACAGCAGGTGTCCTTGCGTCATCACCGGTGCAGCCCAGAAAGCGATGAAGAAGCCCAGATAAAGCGGATGACGCACCAGCTTGTACAGCAGCGGCGTGCGAAAGCGCGGCTGCGGCATCGGCTGGCCGGTAAGGTTGTTGGCGACCTGGTGCAGGCCGAACAGTTCGAAGTGGTTGATCAGGAACGTACTGAAGAGGACTATCGCCCAGCCGAACAACGACAGTGCGAGTACCGCCCGCGCGACGACAGGATCGTCGATGCGCCACACCACCGCGGGGATGGCCCGCCACTGCCAGAACAGCAGCAGGAGCAACAGACTCGCGAGCAGGACATAGGTGCTGCGCTCGATCGCGCGCGGCAAGCACCGCGTCACGAACGCCTTGAAGCCTGTCCGCGCCATGACGCTGTGTTGAATCGCGAAGGCGGCCATCAGCGCGAAATTGATGACGACGGCAATCCCGATCGGCGTGTCGAACGCGACGGTATCGATGGTCTTCGGCACCACGAGACCGTCGACGAAGCCGACGGCATAGAGAAATGTCGCGAAGAACACGACATAGGCGACGACGCCGTAGAGAAATGAGAAGAACTTGGTCATGGGAGTCCCCTGCATAAGGCGAGACAGCCGGCGGCGTGGTGCCGCCGGCTGCAGTTCGCGATGTTCGATCAGGCGGCGCGCTTGCGCGCGGCCATGTCCTTGACGGCTTCGGTCGTGAGTTGCTGGCCGCCGACGGCCCAGTCGCCGCTCTTGATGTCGTGGAGCTTCACCAGCGTGTAGGGGCGCAGATTCTCGCCTTCGATGGCGACCATCGCGTCGGTGAGCTTGGTGACAATTTCGCGCTTCTGAGCGGGGGTGAACACGTTCTCGATCATGTGGACTTCGATCATTGGCATTGTTTTTCTTCCTTCTGTCTGGTGCCGGGATGACACCGTCACGGCGCGATGTAATCGGGAAGTCCACCCAAGACTTTGAGCGATCAGGGATTTTTCCTTGAGAACCGCTTGAGAAGCAGGGCAGGAATTCGGCATTGTCTGGTCTATGATGGCACCGTAATCGGCATCTTCCCGGCGCCATGACGCTCTGCTTCGAGGACATCGAGATCGATATCGGCCGGCGCGAGATCACGCGCGCCGCCGCGCCCGTGCATGTCGAGCCGCAGGTGTTCGACCTGCTCGTTTATCTGGTCGAGAACCGCGACCGGGTGGTGAGCAAGGACGACATCTTCGAGGCGGTGTGGGCCGGGCGGATCGTGTCGGAGTCGACGTTGACCAGCCGCATCAACGCCGTACGCCGCGCGGTCGGCGACGACGGCGAGCAACAGCGGCTGGTCCGCACGGTGGCGCGCAAGGGCTTCCGTTTCGCCGGCGAAGTGCGCGATGCCGGCGCAGAGGCTGCGCGACAACCGTCAGCCGCAGCCGAATTCGACCGGCCAGCCATCGCGGTGCTCCCCTTCCACAACATGAGCGACGATCCGCAGCAGGAGTATTTCTCCGACGGCATCAGCGAGGACATCATTACCGCGCTGTCGAAGCTGCGCTCCTTCTTCGTCGTGGCGCGCAATTCCAGCTTCGTCTTCAAGGGCAAGTCCTCTCATTTGAGCGAGATCGCGCGGGCGCTGGGCGTGCGCTATGTCGTCGAGGGCAGCGTGCGCAAGGACGGCGGCCGCGTGCGTATCACTGCCCAGCTCAACGACGCGACCACGGGAAACCATCTATGGGCCGAGCGCTTCGACCGCGACCTGGCCGGCATGTTCGCGGTGCAGGATGAGATCACCGAAGCGATCATGGCGGCGATCGAGCCGCAGGTGGTCGCGGCGGAGAACATACGGCTCAAGCGCAAGGCGCCCGACAGCATGGATGCCTGGGACCTCTTGATGCGCGCGCTGCCACATTACTGGCGCACCACGCGGCAGGACAACACGGTGGCGCAAGCGCTGCTCGAAAAGGCGGTTGCGATCAATCCGGGCTATGGCCGCGCGCTCGGCGTGCTGGCCCAGACGCACACCTTCGCCGTGCATATGGGCTGGTCCGAATCCGAGGTCGCCACCGCGGCCGCCGAGACCGCGGCACGCGCGGCGATCCTGGCCGACAGCGAGGACCCTTGGGCGCACCAAGCGCTGGGCAGCGTGCATCTGTTCTTCCGCCACTTTGACGATATTCGCTGGCCGAATTCGAGTTGGCGGTCAGGCTCAATCCGAGCTTCTCCCTGGCCCAAGCTTATCACGGCCTGGTGCTCACCTATTGCGGGCGATGGGCCGAGGGACTGACGGCGGCCGAGCGCGCGTTGCGCTTGAGCCCACGCGATCCGCTGTCGGCGATCTATTACGGCATTGCGTCCTACGCACACTATGTCGGGCGCGACTACGAGGCGGCGATGCGGCTGGCACGCGAGGCCGCGCGCCAGCGCGGCGATTTTGTCGGCGGCTTGCGCGTGCTCGTTGCGTCGGCCGGGATGCTGGAGCGCGGAGAAATCGCGCATGCCGCGCTCGCCGATCTCAAGCGTGCCCAGCCGAATATTTCTCTGCGGTGGATCGCGGAAAACATGCCGATCATGGTGCCGTCCGACATGGAGCACTATCTGGAGGGCTTCCGCCGCGCGGGGTTGAGGTGATCGCGATGTGCTGGGCCCGGTGTTCGCGACGATGATCGCGCCCGCGCTTGCGGGCCGGGCGCCGCAGACAAGCCCGCCACCGGCGGAGAGCCCGGCATCGGGATTTGCCAATAAGCACAAGGACATTGCCGATTAGGCCCGGGCTCGAAAAAGGCCTACCTTCGAACGTCGCGAATCATGATGGCCACGAGCGGATTCAGCAGCAGTTTCGGCATCCCGGCCGGCGCGTGGCGCTGGGCGGCGCTGGGCTTCGTTTTCCTCGCCTTGGCCGCCGCGGGACTCGCCGTGGCGACGCCCTACGCGGTCGGATGGGCCGGCGTCACATTGGTGGGCGCGATCGGCGC
>DATEZM010000017.1:0-3979 GCA_035255625.1 Rhizomicrobium sp.
GAACAGCGTGCCGATCAGCAGACCCGTCGCCGTGCCGGCGATGCCGATCAGGGCGCCGGCGATAAAGAAGATGCGCATCACCGCGCCGCGCGTGGCGCCCATGGTACGCAGGATGGCGATGTCGGACGACTTGTCCTTCACCAGCATGATGAGGGTGGAGACGATGTTGAACGCCGCCACCAGCGTGATGATCGCCAGGATCAGGAACATGACATTGGCTTCGACTTCGAGCGCCTGGAACAGGCTGGCGCTGATCGCCTGCCAGCTCAGCACCCGCGCGCCCGGACCCACGGCGTCGGAGATGGGTCGCAGCATCGGCTTCGCCAGATCGGGATCGGCGACCATGACTTCGAGGCTGGAAACCGTGTTGCCCATGTTGAAGTAGAGCTGCGCCTCGTCGAGCGGCATGAAGACGAAAGTGCCGTCATACTCGCTCATGCCGATGTCGAACGTGCCGGCGACGGTATAGGTCTTGATGCGCGGGGTGACGCCGAACGGCGTGACGTTGCCGCGCGGCGCGATCAGCGTGATCGAGCCGCCGGGCCCGACGTCGAGCTTGGCGGCAAGCCGCGCGCCGATGATGACGCTGTCGCCGCCTTTGAACAGCGCCAGCGCGCCGGGCGACAGCGAGTTCGCAACCGCGGTCAGGCCCTTCAGGTCGTCCGCGCGAATGCCGCGCACCATGACTCCGGGTGAGGCGCCGCCGCCGGAGGCGAGCGCCTGGCCGTCGACAATCGGCGCCGCATGCAGCACGCCAGGCACCGCGCGCACGCGCGCGGCAACGGCATCGAAATTCGACAGGTTGCCGCCATAGCCCTGCACGACGATGTGACCCTGGAGACCCAAAATGCGCGCCAGAAGATCGTGGCGGAAGCCGTTCATCACCGACATGACGACGATGAGGGCGGCGACGGCGAGCGCGATCCCGGCCAGCGACAGGATCGAGATGAACGAGATGAAGCCGTCTTTCCGCCGCGGCTTGAGATAACGCAGCGCGACGCTCCATTCGAAGGCAGCGAAGGGGCGCGTGCCGCGCGGCCCAGGGCCGGCGGGTGCCGCTGATGTCGCCACAACGAAAGGCGGCCGCTCAGTCGAGACCGCCGTGCCGGCACCGGCGACCCGCGCGACGCGGTCCGAAAGTGACTTATCGTCAGCCATTAGGGCACGAGTTTCAATTTGTGGCCCGTGATTTCCATCAGACTCAGGAGCGCAGCCACTTCGCGACGACCTTTTCCGGAGAAGGTGCGTGTCAATTCCCAGCGCGAAACACCAGCCGCCTTTGCAATACGATCCGCGCCTTGGGCACGCACGACATTGTTCAGCGCATCGACAAAAAGGCGCGGCCCGCCGGTTTCCAAGGCGACGCTAAGATATCGCTCCTGCCCAGCCGAACTGAGAGATTTGGTCGGCGCCAGATGCGGCTTCTTCGCCTTCGGCATATCGGTCCTCGCTTGCGGCCTGGTTGCAAATCAGCCCATTCCTTCTTACGAAACCCGGGTTAACAGAGCAATTCACGGAAAAATCGATGTCACAGCGCGCCCTCAGCGTGTCCCGGATGACCGGCAACCGGTCGACCTTCGCCCAGTGGTACCAGGCCGTGGTGCGCGAGGCCGACATGGCGGAGCCGTCGCCGGTGCGCGGCGCGATGGTGATCAAGCCCTGGGGCTTCGGCGTGTGGGAGGAGATGCAGCGCGATCTCGACCACCGCATCAAGGAGACCGGGCACGAGAACGCCTATTTCCCGCTGTTCATCCCGCTCTCCTTCATCGCCAAGGAAGCCGAGCATGTCGCAGGCTTCGCCAAGGAGATGGCGGTCGTCACCCATCACCGGCTGAAGAACATCGACGGCAAACTGGTGCCCGATCCCGAAGCGAAGCTCGAAGAGCCGTACATCGTGCGGCCGACTTCGGAGACGATCATCGGCGATTCCTTCGCGCGATGGATCAAGAGCCATCGCGACCTGCCCCTTTTGATCAACCAATGGGCAAATGTCGTGCGCTGGGAGCTGCGCCCGCGGCTGTTCCTGCGCACCACGGAATTTCTCTGGCAGGAAGGCCATACCGCGCATGCGAGCGAGGCCGAGGCGGCCGAGGAGACATTGCGGATGCTCGAAGTCTACCGCGCCTTCTCCGAAGACACTCTGGCTCTACCGGTGATCTCCGGCGAGAAGCCGGCGAACGAGCGATTCCCCGGCGCGGTCGCGACCTATTCCATCGAAGCGATGATGCAGGACGGCAAGGCGTTGCAGGCCGGCACCTCGCATTATCTCGGCACGCATTTCGCGGAGGCCCAGAACATCCGCTACCAGAACGACGCGGGCGAGCTTTCCTTCTGTCACACCACGAGCTGGGGGCTTTCCACCCGCATGGTCGGCGGCGTGATCATGACCCATGGCGACGATGACGGACTGCGCCTGCCGCCCAAGGTGGCGCCGCGCCAGGTCGTGATCGTGCCGATGCTGCGCGACAAGCCGGAAGACGCGCAGGTGCTCGAATTCGCCGAGAGCATCGCGGCCGCGCTCAAGACCGAACGCGCCTTCGACGAACGGCTGCGGGTGCTGGTCGACAAGCGGGCGACCAAGTCGGCCGACAAGCGCTGGAACTGGGTGCGCCGCGGCGCGCCGCTGATCGTCGAGATCGGGGCGCGCGATGCGGCGAGCGGCACGGTGACTTTCATGCGGCGCGACGCGCTGCGCGACGGCGACAAGATCAAGAGCCATGCGCTGCCACGTGAGGAATTCGTCGCCAAGGTTCCGGCGATGCTCGCCGAGATTCAGGCGACGCTGTTCAAGGAAGCCAAGGCGCGGCTCGATGCCAATATCCGCACCGACATCACCACGTGGGATGCGCTGGCGGAGTATTTCGGCGCTGGCGCCGGTGAAGACGACAATGACGAGTTCAAGGGCTGGGTGCGCGCGCCATGGTGCAGGGCAACCGGCGCGGAACTCGACGCAATCGACGCCAAGCTGAAAACGCTAAAGCTCACGCTGCGCAACACGCCGACGGACCAGCCGAAGACGTTCGGGCCGTGCATCTTCACGGGCAAGCCGGGCGTCGAAGAAGTGCTGATCGCGCGGGCATATTAGGCGCGCTCGTGTTGACTGCGTCCGACCCAGGGTAGAATCTGAGGCACATGACCGCGGCGCGCCGCATTCAAATTGTCATCGGGCTGCTGATCGCTCTGGGCTTGCCGTTCTGCCATCTGGGCGATCTCGGCAAGCGGATTCTGGGGCCGAGCAATCCGTTGGCCGGCGAGGTGGTGTGGTGGATTCTGTTCGTCGTCATCATCGCCTATGTGCTCGTGGTCGAGCGCAAGACATGCGCGTCCATCGGCTACAAGAGGCCCGGCGTCGCGGACATCGCGCTTGGCATCGGCGCGGCCGTCGTGTCTTTCCTATTGGCGGGCGTGCTCTTCCAGTTCGTTCTGCCAGCGCTGCATCTGGGCATGACGCGTCAGATTAGTAACATCGCGCTAGCGCCCCTGTGGCTGCGGCTGATGCTTGTCACACGCGCGGCCTTCGTTGAGGAGACCGCGTTTCGCGGTTTCGGGTTCGAGCGCTTGTCCGAATTGACCGGCAGTCCATTGCTGGCCGGCCTCATCACGCTCGCCTTGTTCACGCTGGCGCATCTATCCGGCGGAGGCTGGGGCCAGGTGATCGTCGCCGCCTGTGCCGGTCTGATCCTCACCCTGCTCTACATGTGGCGACGGAACATCTGGGCGAACATCATCGCCCATTGGCTGACGGATGGATCGGCGTTCATTCTTCTGCCGATGCTGACCGGCGGCATGCACTAGCGCCCCACGGGCACCATCGCGGCGAGGGGGACCTGGTAGGACGGCATGTTGTCGATCAGCGCCTTGATGTCGACGGGGGGCGGGTGGTCGATGCCGCTGCCTTTCACCTTTTCGCCCAGCTCAGTGACGTTGAAGCCCATCTGCAGGTCATAGGTCCGGTCCGGCTGGTTCCTTAAGCGCTGCT
>DATEZM010000018.1:0-2972 GCA_035255625.1 Rhizomicrobium sp.
CCGAGGATGGCACGCTGAAGTCGCCCGAAGAGCTTCGTCAGCTGTTCGCGCGCCACGGTGTGAGCCTCGACAAGCACAGCGTCACCACCTGCGGCTCCGGAATCACCGCCGCGATCGTGATGCTGGCGATGAAGGTGGCCGGCGCCAGAGACGTGGCACTTTACGACGGCTCCTGGGCGGAGTGGGGCACGAGCGACGCGCCGGTGGAGACGGGATGAAGCCGTCGCGCGAATCCGGCCGCCGCATTCCGATGGTCGTCACCTTCCTGGAGATGACGGCCAAGCCCGCGGCGCTGCCGCCGCCGATGCCGCGCGGCAAAGTCGCGATGCTGCGCGCCGAGCATCCCACCGTGCATTTCTATCGCTATCTCTACGACACGATCGGCGAGCCCTATTTCTGGGTCGACCGGCGCAAGCTCAAACCCGAGGCGCTGGCAGCGATCGTCCAGCATCCGCAGGTGGAACTCCATGTCCTCTATCTCGACGGCGCGCCCGCCGGGATCGCCGAACTGGATATGCGGGAAGCGGGTGTCGGCCAACTCGCCTATTTCGGATTGATGCCGGAAGCGGTCGGCAAACGACTCGGATATTTCTTCCTCTATCACGCCGTTATGAACGCCTGGTCGCGGCCGATCTCCAAGCTGCTCGTCAACACCTGCACCCTGGATCATCCACGCGCATTGCCGCTCTATCAGCGGCTTGGCTTCGTCCCCTACTCCCGCGAAGACCGCTACATCGAATTGCCGTAGACGGAAGAGTCCGGCATGCTGGACGCGTAGCACTGGGGGTTGCGCCACATGGCGATTGTCGACACCGCACCGGAGAAGACTCTGTTCGGTCACCCTCGCGGGCTGACCTGGCTGTTCACCACCGAGATGTGGGAACGCTTCTCCTATTACGGCATGCGCGCCCTGCTCGTTCTCTATCTGACAAAATTCTTGTTCGCTCCGGGTAATTTTGACGATGTCGTGGGCTATCAGTTTCTACACCACCTCTTCGTATCGATGTTCGGCAGCCTCGACACCGGGCCTGTGGTCGACAAGACCTACCAGCCGCAATTCGCATCGCTGATTTACGGCTTCTATACCGGTTTTGTTTATCTGACCCCGTTCTTTGGGGGCATTCTTGCGGACCGGTGGCTCGGACAGCGCATGAGCGTGATTGTCGGCGGTGTCACGATGGCGATCGCGGAATTCACGCTAATGTCGCCGAGCCTGCTTTTCATTGGCTTGTTCCTGCTCATCCTCGGCAACGGGTTTTTCAAGCCGAACATTTCTACCCAGGTCGGCAATCTCTATAAGCCCGGAGACAGCCGCATCGACCGGGCTTTTTCCATCTTCTACGTCGGCATCAATGTCGGGGCCTTCTTCTCGCCTTTGGTGTGTGGCACGCTTGGCGAGCACGTCAACTGGAAATGGGGATTCTTCGCTGCCGGCGTCGGAATGGTTGTCGGCCAATTGATCTACATCTTCGCGCTTCGCACGCTTCCGGCTGACCGTGTCGCTCGCCTCAAATCCGCAACCGAGGCGAAGAAGCCGCTCACCGGCCGCGATTGGAAAGCCGTGATCGCCCTTATACTACTTTGTATTCCCACGACGCTGTTCTGGGCGACCTATGAGCAGCAGGGGAACACGATCAATCTCTGGGCCGCCAACTTCACCGACCGCCGCGTGATCCCGGGAGTGCTCGACTGGCAGATCGATGTGACTTGGTTCCAGTCGTTCAATCCATTCATGATCTTTGCCTTCACGCCCCTCGTTGTCTGGTACTGGGGAATACAGGCGAAGCGCGGCAAGGAACCTCGTACCGTGGTGAAGATGGCGCTCGGCAATGCCATGCTGGCGCTGTCTTATCTCGTCATGGCCTTGGCGGCGTATGTCACCGGACCAACCGGACATGCGAGCTGGCTGTGGCTCTTCGCATTCTTCGCCGTCATTACGTTCGGAGAGCTCTACCTTTCGCCCATCGGGCTTGCGCTAGTTTCCCGCGTCGCACCTGTGCAGATTCTGTCCGCCATGATGGGGCTCTGGTTCATCACCAGTTTCACCGGCAATTTGCTGGAGGGCTACATAGGGACGTTCTTCAGCACGATGGACAAGGTCCACTTCTTCCTGCTGTGCGCCGGACTGGGTCTTCTGGCATCGGTTGTAACGTGGGCGTTCGACCGTCCGCTACGCTCCATCCTGGAGGTCGGCGGCGAAAAGCCCAACGCCATCGTCGAGCCGCAAGGCGCGGAGATCCATCCGGCGCAGTGACGGCTGCGTTGCGGCTGGCGCGCTGACGCGTTAGTGGAGAGGCGTTCCAGGGAGCGCTCTTCGCGTGGCGGACGACAAGGAAAGCAAAGAAACGGCGCTGACCCGCGCAGGCCGCGAAAGCGCGCATCATTTCGGCGCGGTCAACACGCCGGTCTATCGCGCCTCGACCATCCTCTACCCCAACATGGCGACGCTCGACGCGCGCTCGATGCCATTCAGCTATGGGCGGCGCGGCAATCCGACGGTGCGAAGCCTCGAAGAGGCGATCGGCGAACTCGAAGGTGCTGCGCGGACCGTCCTAGTGCCGTCAGGTCTGAACGCAGTGACGAGCGCGATCCTTGCCGTGTGCAGCGCCGGCGATCACCTGCTGATGGCCGACAGCTGCTATGCGCCCAGCCGCGCCTTCTGCGACAAGACTTTGAAGCGCTTCGGCGTCGAGATGACTTACTACGATCCGCTGATTGGCGCCGGCATCGAGGCCCTGTTCCGGCCCAATACGCGCGCGGTGTTCTGCGAGAGCCCCGGATCGCTGACCTTTGATGTGCAGGACGTTCCCGCGATCGCCGGCGTTGCGCATCGCCATGGGGCCGCGGTTCTGCTCGACAACACCTGGGCAACACCGCTCCATTTCGCCGCGCTGGCGCACGGGGTCGATCTCTCGATCCAGGCTGTGACGAAATACATCGGCGGCCATGCCGATGTGATGATGGGGTCAATC
>DATEZM010000019.1:0-5640 GCA_035255625.1 Rhizomicrobium sp.
AGACGTTGTCGTCTGCGTGCAGACGTACCGTTACGGCATCCTTGACGAGAACCACGCCGGTTCCTTCACGCTTGCGGGACGTGGGCAGAGTCTTACTATCCGTGGCGGCGCGAGGCCAGAGAGCCGGGAAACCGGCGAGGAGGGGGGATGAAACGACGCCGATGAGTCCCTTCAACGGCCTTGGCCTCCATCTCGGCAACCTCTCGCGGCTCTCGGCGGCCCGGACGCGGTCGATCTCGCCGGAGAATTTCAGCGGTGCCAAGGGCCAAGGCGGCATGGCGACCGAAGGGCCGGCGGCGCATGCGGCGCGCGGCCTCGGCCAAGGCTGGAAGATCTCGCCCTACATCGTCATCGAGCCGGGCGAGACACGCGAACTCGCGAACATCGAAGGCCAGGGCGCCATCCAGCAGGTCTGGATGACCATGGCCGGCGGCAAGTGGCGCCATGCGATCCTGCGTGCCTGGTGGGATGACCAGCAGCAGCCCTCCGTCGAATGCCCTACCGGCGATTTCTTTTGCGTCGGCTGGGAGCGTTTCGCGCAGGTCTCCGCGCTTCCGGTCTGCGTCAATCCCGGGCGCGCCTTCAACTGCTATTGGGAGATGCCGTTTCGCAAGCGCGCGCGCTTCGCGATGACCAACCTCTCCGACGAGAAGCTCATCCTCTACTACCAGATCAACTACACGCTGACCGAGGTGCCGGAAGACTGCGCCTATTTCCACGCCCAGTTCCGCCGCACCAATCCGCTTCCCTACAAGGAGGTCTACACGATCCTCGATGGTGTGCGGGGCAGAGGCCAGTATGTTGGTACCTACATGGCCTGGGGCGTGAACAACAATGGCTGGTGGGGCGAGGGCGAGATCAAGTTCTATCTCGACGGCGACAAGGATTTCCCGACCATCTGCGGCACCGGCACGGAAGACTATTTCTGCGGCGCCTTCGATTTCGATCCTGGCATCGTCGAGCGCGATCGGCCTGGCGGATCGGCCTATGTCGAATTCACCACGCCCTATGCCGGCCTGCCGCAGGTGATCCGCCCCGACGGCGTCTACAAATCGCAGACGCGTTTCGGCATGTATCGCTTTCATGTGATGGATCCGGTGCGGTTCGAGAGTGATCTCAAGATCACCATGCAGGCGCTCGGTTGGCGCACGCACAAGGATCGCCAATATTTGCCGCTGCAGGACGACATCGCCTCTGTTGCCTATTGGTACCAGACGCTCCCCACCGCGCCGTTCCCGCCGCTCCCCGACCGCGACACCCTGGAAGTGATTTGATGCTCCAACCTGCGCAGCAGCGCGACACATCGCGACTTTCGCTCACGACCAAGGCGGTTTACGGCACCGGCCAGTTCGTCGACAGCATCAGCGCCACCGCGATCAACACATTTCTGCTATTCTACCTGAACGAGGTCTGCGGATTGTCGGGCATCCTTGCCGGCCTGGCGCTGGGGCTCGCGCTGGTGGTGGACGCTTTCGTCGATCCCCTGATGGGCTCGCTCTCGGACAACACAATGTCCGCCTGGGGCCGGCGTCATGGCTACATGATCGCCAGCCTCCTTCCGATCTTTCTCGGATTGGGTCTGCTGTTTTCGCTGCCGCGGGGAATGGGCACGCTGCCGCTCTTCTTCTATGCGACCGCGGTGGCGCTTCTCCTGCGTGTCGGTCTCTCCGGCTACATTGTTCCCTACACCGCGCTGGGCGCCGAATTGACCGACGACTATGCCGACCGCTCCAGCGTCGTGGGCTGGCGCACCTTCTTCGGCGTCTTCGCCACGCTGGTACCGCTGATCCTGGGTTATGTGATCTTCCTCTCCGGACCGAAGGTCTACGACCATGCCGCCTACGTTCCGTTCGGATGGATCTGCGCCGCCCTCATGACCGGATTCGCAGCCATGGCGGCGTTCGGTACGCTGGGCGCGCGCAACCGCCTGCACCGCGCCACGCCCAGTGGCGATCATCCGCTGCTGCGCCTGTTGCGCGAAACCGTGGAGGTCTTCCGCAATCCGTCCTTCCGTCTGCTGTTCTCAAGCGTGTTGATCTTCTTCGTCGCCCAGGGCACAGCCGCAGCGCTCACGCTCCATGGTCAGAAGTTTTTCTGGAAGCTCGATACCGCGCAGATACTTGCGATCGCCGTGATGACGTTGATCGGCGTGATGATTGGATTGCCGGCGGTCTGGCTCACCGGCGCCCATGTCGAAAAGCGCAACATGGTGATTTGGAGCCTCGCTTACATCGTCGTAACGCAGGCGGGACTGCCAGTGGCGCACATTCTCGGGTTCATCCCGGCGGGAACCGCCGTTGTTCCCATCCTGGTGACGAACGCCGTACTGGCTGGCATCGCCATCAGTTTCCTGACGATCGGTTTTCAGTCGATGATGGCCGACGCAGCGGACGAGCATGAGCTTCTGTTCGGCGCCCGTCGCGAAGGCCTCTATTTCGCCGGCTTGAGCTTCTCGACCAAGGCGGCCTCCGGGCTCGGTACTTTCATCGCCGGACTTGCGCTTGGCGTCATCGGCTTTCCCGCCGACCTGGCGTCAAAGGGCGGCGACGCCGTGCACATCGCCGCGTCGACGGTGGAGCATCTCGGGTTGATGTACGGCATCGTGCCCGGCGCGATGACATTCACCTGCATCGTCCTCACCATCTACTATCGTATCGATCGTGCCGCGCATGCCCGCATCCAGGCCGAGTTGGTCGCGCGCAAAGCAAACGGAGATGCATCGTGAGTGCCATTCGCAACCGCATCACCGAGATGCTCGGCGTCGAATATCCCATCGTTCAGGCGCCGATGGGCTGGATCGCGCGTTCGCAGCTTGCGTCAGCCGTGTCTAATGCCGGCGGCCTGGGCATCATCGAGACATCTTCGAGTGATATCCCTGCGGTGCGCGAAGAGGTCAAGAAGATGCGCACGCTGACGACCAAACCGTTCGGCATGAACATCGCGCTGGCCTTCGTGCGCGATCCCGACATCGTCAAATTCGTCGTCGATCAGGGGATCAAGTTCGTCACGACCTCGGCCGGCGATCCGCAGAAGATCGTCGGGCCGCTCAAGCAAGCCGGTCTTACCGTGTTCCACGTCGTTCCTTCGCTGAAGACGGCGCTGCGCGCGATCGAATGCGGCGTCGACGGGCTGGTGGTCGAGGGCGGCGAAGGCGGCGGCTTCAAGAACCCGCGCGAGGTCGCGTCCATGGTGCTCCTGCCGCTGGTCTGCGAGCGCGTGAAAGTGCCGGTGATCGCCGCCGGCGGCATGGTCGACGGCCGCACCATGGCGGCCGCGTTCCTGCTCGGCGCCGAAGGCATCCAGATGGGCACGCGCATGGTCAGCGCCGCCGAGTCGCCGGTGCACATGAACTGGAAGAACGCGATCCTGAATGCGGAGGAAACCGGCACGGTGTTCTTGAACCGCTTTGGTCCCGGGCCCGCCCTGCGCGCGCTGCGCACCGAGAAGACCACACGCATCGAGAAGGAGCCGCCGCCCAACATCATGGCGGAGTTCGGCAAGGCGACCGATCTCTATTTCGGCGGCGACATGGAGGCGTCGATCGCGCTGTCGGGCCAGGTGGCCGGCCGCATCCACGAGATCAAGCCGGTAAAGCAGATCATCGACGAGACCATCGCCGAATTCCACGCCACGATCGCGAAGGCTGCCAAGCAATACGCCTGACCGGACTTTGGCAACGGAATCGCGCTGCGCAACGTTGTTCCTCAGGGTTCCGAGGACGCTGCCGTGGCCGCACGCAAGAAAGCCAGACCGCACGAAGCTCCCGCCCATGCCGCCAATGCGCGGCGCGGCGGCCGGCCGGCCTGGCAGGGGCATTTGCGGCTTTCGCTGGTCTCTTGTCCGGTCGCGCTCTACGGCGCTGTCATGCGCACCTCCGAGATCTCGTTTCACATGCTCAATCCGGAGACCAACAATCGCATCCGCATGATTCCGACCGATCCCGACACCGGCCCGGTCGAGCGCAAGGATCTCGTCAAGGGCTACGAGATCGAGAAGAACAAATACGTCATCATCACCAACGAGGAACTGCAGGCGGTCCGGCTGGAGACCACCAAGACCATCGACATAGAACGCTTCGTCGATGCCGATGAGATCGATCGCCTCTATTGGAATGATCCTTACTATCTTGTGCCCGACGGTAAGAGCGGCACCGAAGCCTATGTCGTGATCCGCGACGCGCTCGAAGAGGCCGGCCGCATCGCCATTGGCCGCGTGGTGATGCACACCCGCGAGCGCATGGTGGCGCTGGAACCGCGCGACAAGGGCATCGTCGCCTACACGCTGCGCAGCGCCGACGAAGTGATCGCGCCCAAGACGGTGTTCGAAGACATTCCGGCGTCGCGCTCCGACAAGAAGATGGTGGAGATCGCCGAAAAGATCATCGAGCAGAAGGAGGGCGAGTTCGATCCTTCGATGTTCGAGGACCGCTACGAAAAGGCTTTGCGCCAGCTCATCCGCAGCAAGCAGAAGGGTCACAGGCCCGTGAAGGCCGAGCCCGTCGCCGACACCAACGTCATCGACCTGATGGAAGCGCTGCGCAAGAGCCTGAAGCACCGAGGCAACGCGCACGTGCATGCGAACAGCAACACGAAAAAGCGCAAGCACGCATAAAATCACTTCCCTTACCGGGAGGTGAAGGGCCTTAGCGCCGCTTCGGCTGATAGCCTTCGAACAGCACGCGGAAGGATTCGGCGCTGATCCGGTCGAAATCGTATTGGGCGCCGAGCTTGCCCGCGAGCTTGAGCACTACCGCGCCGTGCAGCGAAGCCCAGAATACGTGGCCGATGAGGTCCGGGTCGCCCTCCAGAATGTTGTCCTTCACCAAAGCACGAACGTAGTCGGTCATCGTCGCGCGCGCCCGCGTATTGGCTTCGACCAGTTCGGGATAGGCCGACTCGTCGGGTTGCGAGAGATCGAACATCAACCGATAGGCGGCCGGTTCGCCGAATGCGAACGCGACATAGGCTTGGTAGACAGCGGCCGATTTCTCCGGCGCCGACGCGGCATTGCCAAACGCCGTCTCGAGTGACGTCGCGAACCGGTTGAAAGCGCGCGCGCGGACCGCCGCCAAGATGTCGTCCTTGTCACGGAAGTAACGGTAAGGCGTCATCGCGCTGACGCCGAGCTCGCTGGCGAGTTCCCGCATCGTGAAGCCCTCGCGGCCCTTTGCGTCGAACAGCCGGGTCGCGGCCTCACATAGCCGCTCCCTGAAGTCGGCAACGTCGGTCTGGGTCAGTACGCGAGGCATTGGGAATCCTTGTGAATTTATACACTTGCCAAACCGGGTCCGTATATGCGATAAATTTACAAGGTAAAAGTTCTCACTTCACTGGGAGGCCAATTGTGAACGCGCCCGTCCGCATCAATCCCTATCTCGCGGGAAACTTCGCGCCCGTCGCCAGCGAGGACGATTTCCAGAACCTCCCGGTGCGGGGCGAAATTCCGGCCGCGCTGCGTGGCGCGTTCTATCGCAACGGTCCCAATCCGCAGTTCGCCCCGCGCGACCCGGATCATCATTGGTTCGCCGGCGACGGCATGCTGCACGCTTTTTTCGTGGCGGACGGCAAAGTGTCCTACCGCAACCGCTACCTCCGCACGCCGAAATACGAGATCGAGCATGCGGCCGGCAGCTCGCTGTTT
>DATEZM010000020.1:0-4445 GCA_035255625.1 Rhizomicrobium sp.
GTCGTGCTGGTCGTAGGCCATCAGCAGCATGTAGTCGACGATGCGCGAATAGGCGGCATAGGGCATGTCGTCGTCATCGAACGGGACCGCCATGACGACGATCCAGCCATGGGGCGCGAAGGTGGCGGACAACCGCTTGAGGAAATCCTGCACGACCGCATGGCCATTGGCGGGCACCTCCTCGAAGTCGACCGTCACGCCTTGCAGCTTGTAGCGTGCGAGAAAGCCGTCGATCTGCGCGATGAGTACAGCGCTGCGCTTGGGGTCCTTCAGGAGGCCGATGAGGCCAGGGCCGTCCCACTTCCCCAGCGTTGCATTCTGCACGACGGGAATGACCGCAAGATTGGCCTTCTTGTTGCGTACATCGGCCAAGAAGCGCGGATCGAAGGTGCTCTTGAGGTCCAGGTCAGGCCCCTGAAGCGCGAGCCAAGTCGGCATCACCCAGTCGAGCTTGGGGAGAGCACGCAGCAGTGACGGATAGGATGCGTCGGCGGTCGGCCAGGTTGGATAGAAGGCCGCGGCGAGCGCGCGATTGGCCTGCGGCTTCAGGATCGCAGAGAGTGGCCGTATGCGCAGCCCACGCTCATTTCGCTCGCGCCTGAGACGCGCCACTTCCTCGCGCCGATTGCGGGCTTCCATGGCCAGCCGTTCGGCCGAGCGCACCAGGGCCGGAGCCTGCGCCTTTTTTTCCAGATCGTGGATGACCACGCCGGTCATACGGCCAGGAAGCCGCAGCGGCGCCGCGGTCGGGACCGTCAACAGGCTGGCGACGAAGGCCGCGCCCAACACCAGGCTGATGATCATCGCCATCCAGCCGACAATGGAGGCGCCGAACGCACGCCGCCCTGTCGCATCGAAGAATACGGGCTTGTTCGCCATCGAACCTAGGACGCCCCGCGCTGCCGCTTTGCGGCGCAGGTTGCACAATTGCTATTTGTCATCATTGCTCCAGGCGCCGCGGTGCGGCGCGCCGAAGCATTTTAGCGGAAACGCGCCGGCCATGCCAAAAAAAGCTTCATGAGAGCGATATCGAGCCGAGCCCTGCCGTCGGCCATTGCCGGAACGATCCTGCTCGCCGGTTTCGCAGGAACGGTGCTGGTGAACTGGCCGGGGCATCTCTCCTACGACTCCATCCTGGAGCTGCTCCAGGGCCGGACGGGGGTCTACAACACATGGCACCCGCCGGTGATGGCGTGGCTTCTGGGATTGGGCGACAGGATCGTTCGCGGCACCGGACTGTTCGTGACATTCGACGCCCTGCTGGCCTTCGGCGCATTCGGCGGGATTCTCCTTCTGGCCCCCCGGCAAGTCGGGTGGGCCACCGCGCCGGTCGCGGTTGCCGCCGTGCTGACACCTCAATTGCTGATCTATCAAGGGGTAGTCTGGAAGGACGTCCTGTTCGCGGATGCAGCCATTGCGGGCTTCGTTTGCCTGGCCCATGTAGCGGCAGCATGGCCGGCGCCCCGATGGCGTTGGAGCATGCTCGCCGCAAGCCTTCTGATACTGGGGCTTGCGGCACTGTCGCGGCAGAACGGCGTGGTGCTCATTCCCTTCGCCGCAGCGGCGTTGGGCTGGATCGCGGCGCGCGAGGGTACCCCGTGGCTGCGCGCGGCCGGATTGGGCGCTGGTTTTCTTCTCGTACTGCTTATCTTCGTTGTTGCCGCGCAGGCCCTGCTGAATTTGCGCAGCGATGGCGAGCCGGGACTGGAGGAGCAACTCCACCTGCTGCAGATCTACGATCTGGCCGGCGCGGTCGCGCACGAGCCACGCTTCCCACTTCCCGCATTGGAGGAAGACGATCCGGACCTCGCCAAGGTCCTGCACCGCGACGCTGCGAAGCTTTACACGCCGGTCCGCAACGACCCGCTGGATTCGGCGCCGCAAATGCAGGCCCCCGTGCAGGCGCTGGACGACCAGGCCCTCATGGCGGACTGGCGCACCCTCGTTCTGCACCATCCCGCACTGTATCTGAGAGTCCGCTGGGCGGATTTCGCGCAAGTCGCGTTCACGCCGGATATCGACGCCAGCCGGCCGATCTTCACCGGCATCGAAGGCCCGGCGCGCGAGTTGCGCATTCTGGGAATTGCGCCGCGGCGCGATGGGCGCGACCTCGCGTTGGAACACTATGGCAAGGCGTTCTTCGGCACGCCGGTCCTGTCGCACGTTCCCTTCGCGCTGTTCGCGGTGGCGGCGCTCGCGCTGCTGCTGCGCCGGCGTCGGCCAGAGGATATTGCTATGGCAGCGATGCTGGGCGGAGCGCTCGCCTTCGCTTTGAGCTTTTTCGTCATCTCGATCTCGTGCGACTACCGCTATCTCTACGCACTGGACATGGCATCGCTGGCGGCTCTTTTCTATCTGGCGCGCGATCCGAAAAGCGCCATCGCGGGGATACCATGAGCACCGAACTTGGCATCATCGAAGGCTATTATGGAACGCCGTGGAGCTGGGACGCGCGCGAGCGGGTCATCGCCACGCTAAAGCCGCATGGCTACGCATTCTATATCTATGCGCCGAAGGCCGACGCATTACTGCGCAAGCGCTGGCGGGAAAGCCATACGGCGGAGAGTGCCGCCGCACTGCGCACGCTATCGCAACGCTGCCGGACCATGGGTGTGCGCTTCGGCGTGGGCCTGAGCCCGTTCGAACTCTATCGCGACTTCAACGCGGACGCGCAGGCTGATCTGGCGCGCAAGCTGGCCGAGTTCGACGCCTGGGGTATCGACGACCTGGCGATCCTGTTCGATGACATGCGTGGCGACTTGCCGAACCTTGCGGCGACACAGGCCGACATCGTCCATTGGGTCAAGGCGCGCAGCCGGGCGACGCGGCTGATCCTGTGCCCGAGCTACTACACCGACGATCCGGTGCTGGACCGCTTCTTCGGCAAGCGGCCAGCGAACTACCTCGAAGACCTCGGCCGGCTACTCGACAGGAGCATCGAGGTCTTCTGGACCGGCGAGGAAGTGTGTTCGCGGGAATATTCACCGGCGCATCTGGCCCGCGTGACCGGACAACTCGGCCGCAAGCCGTTTCTGTGGGACAACTACCCGGTCAACGACGGCGCGCGGATGTCGCGTTTCCTGCATCTGCGCGCTTTCACCGGACGACCGGCGAGCATCGGCACGCATCTTTCGGCACACGCGGTCAATCCCGCGCTGCAGCCAATGCTGAGCTGCATTCCAGCAATTACGCTGGCGGAGAGCTATCGCCTCGGCGAGGCTTACGCCTATGGCGCGGCGTTCACCGAGGCCGCGAATGCGGTCGTTGGACCAGAACTGGCCGAGACGATCCGGCGCGACACCCTGTTCCTGAACGATGTCGGTCGCGACCGATTGGCTGCCACCACAATCGACCGGTTACGTCAGCGCTATGCCGCGATCAATCACGATGCGGCACGCGAGATCGTGGCGTTTCTAGACGGCGCATATGAATTCAAAGAAGAAATCGCCTAAAGACTCTTCAGCCAGGGGATCAGTCGCACGTTCACCTCGGCAGGGCGTTCCTGCTGGGTCCAGTGGCCGCAGCCTTCCAGTACGTCGGCGACCCGCAGATCGCTCACGTGCTGGCGCATAAGCGCGATAGGATCGGTGGTGCCACGGAACATGTTGTAGGCCAGATCGCGCGTGCCGCTGACGAAGAAGGCTGGCTGTTCTATTTTGCGACCGGCGAAGCCACGCAGATAGGCGAAGTCGCGCTCGTGGTTGCGGTAGCGGCTGATCGGTCCGAAGAAGCCGGAGGCCTCGAATTCACCGACATAGTAGTCGAGCTCGGCCGGCGTCAGCCAGGCGGGAAAGACGTCCGGATCGACGAGGCCGTCGAGCAGTTTCATCTCCGACGTTTTGTTGTTCGGCCAGGTGCCGTCCGGCGCATCGCCGGAGAGGGCGTAGTAGAACTTGCGCAGGAAATCGCGGGGATTGGCCTCGGCCTCCGCTTCCGGCACGTCCGCTTTCTGGAAATAGGCCTGATAGAAGAACTTGCCACGCTTGGTGAAGATCTCGTCGAATATCTCGGTGAAGGGACGTGCCGCCGTACCGGTGTAAGGCACCGACAGCGCGCCAACGGCCCGGACGCGATCGGGTCGGATGAGCGCGGTGTTCCACACAATCGGCGCGCCCCAGTCGTGGCCAAGGATGATCGCGGGCTTGCCGGGGCTCAGCGTCTCGATCACGCCGGTGACGTCGGACACCATGCACTCCATGGCATAGTCGGCGACGGCACGCGGCTTGTCCGACCCGCCATAGCCGCGAACATCGATGGCGCAGGCGGTGAAGCCGGCTTGCGCGATCGGCGTCATTTGACGGCGCCAGGAGAACCAGGACTCCGGAAAGCCATGGACCATCACGACGAGCGGGCCGGCGCCTTCGATGGCGGCGCGCAGGCGGATGTCTGCAAGAGCGATTTGTCTGAAAACCGTCATGCGAAACTCTATCGCGCGCAACCGCGTT
>DATEZM010000021.1:0-9114 GCA_035255625.1 Rhizomicrobium sp.
ACAGCCACGACGCGCCAGCCGGTCAGCTTTTCGAGACCGTCCGACAGACGCGCGAAATCCGGAATGTGGTCCGCGATGAGATTGAGCTTCTTGAGCCCGTCCAGCCATTCGTCGCAGGCCCGTCCCCGCAGCACCTCGGCCTGGCGCTCGAACAGCGTCGTCCACGTCCCGTGCTCGGTGGCGCCATAGCGCTCCCAATGCTGGTTGATGGTATAGTCCGGCCCGATCTCCGGATGCTTGGCGTGAAGCGTTTCGAGGCTCTGCATGTGCGGAATAGAGAACGCGCCCGGCACCCTGTAAAGGCTGCGTGTTTGTTGCGCCGGTCCGGGTGTGGCCGCACCACTGTTGCCGCGGCGCGGCCGAAAAAAGACAGCCAATTGCGGTGCTTAGCCGTTATGGTCCCGCCCGCTTTGCGAAAGGCCGCGGAACAATGAACGTGTTCGATTCTCCCGATTTCGATCATCACGAAGCGGTTGCCTTCTTCGACGACAAGGGATCGGGCCTCAAGGCAATCATCGCCATCCATTCCACCGCGCTCGGCCCGGCCTGCGGCGGCACGCGCATGTATCCGTACGCCACCACCGACGCGGCGCTGACCGATGTGCTGCGTCTGTCGCGCGGCATGTCGTACAAGAACGCGATCGCCGATCTGCCGCTCGGCGGCGGCAAGGCGGTGATCCTCGGCAATCCCGCGACCGACAAGTCGGACGCGAAATTCGCGGCCTTCGCGCGGGCGATCAACACGCTTGGCGGTCGCTATGTCACCGCGATGGATGTGGGCGTGCTACCCGCCGACATGCCGGTGATCGCGCGCGGCACCAAATATATCGCCGGCTTCGACCAGCCGGGCAGGGCTGGCGGAGACAGCGGTCCGGCCACGGCGCTCGGCGTGTTCTCGGGCCTCAAGGCGGCCGTGAAACATCGCCTTGGCGTCGACAACACCAAGGGTATGCGCGTCGCGATCCAGGGTCTCGGCAAGGTCGGCATGGGTGTCGCCCGGCGGCTGCACGCCGAAGGCGCCAAGCTGATCGTCGCCGATCCCAACGCCAAGGCCGTGGCCGAAGCGGTGGAGACGCTCGGCGCCGTCGCCGCCGCGCCCGACGCCATCGTGACGGCGGAATGCGACATCCTCTCGCCCAACGCGCTGGGCGCGATCCTGAACGACGAGACGATCCCGCGCCTCTCCGCCAAAGTCATCGCCGGCGGCGCCAACAACCAGCTCGCCCGCGATCCTCATGGCGCGATGCTGCGCGATCGCGGCATCCTTTATGCGCCGGATTATGTCATCAATGGCGGCGGAATCATCCGCGTCGCCGCCCAGATCGAGAACTGGACCGACGCCGAAGTCGAACTCCGTGTCCTCGCCATCGCCACAACGTTGAGCGCCATCTTCGAGCGTGCGGACCGCGAAGGCGCCCCGACCAACCTCATCGCCGACCGCATGGCGGAAGAACGCATTGCGCGCGGCAAGGGCGTCGCAGCGAAGGCGGCCGAATAGCCGCCCTCGCCGCATCTGCGTCATCTGGGATCAGTAAGTGTGCGGCACCTTCGCGTCGCCGGACTTCACTTTCTTCTGGGCTTCCTTCACCGCGCGCGAATTGCCCGTCTTGGGCTTGGTGTGACGTTCCTGCGGCGCACCGATGATGTGCTTGCCGCCGGAGAAGGATGGCGGGTCGGAGGCGGGGAAGGAATCCTTCATCTGCCGGTCAATCTTGTCTTCCTGTTTCTTCTTGGCCTCGGGGGTCTTTTTGTCAGTCGTCGCGGACATAACAGTCCTCCTCTGCGCGCGCCAACGCGCACGCTCCTACTTCAAGAGAACGGCTCCCGCAGCGGTTAGTTGCCGCTGCTAACCGAAGATCCGCGTGAACAGCGCGGGGAACAATCCGAACAACCCGATCAGGATCAGGTAGATCGCGATCAGGTAGTTGAGAATCCGCGGGACGATCAGGATCAGGATGCCGAAGATCAGCGCGATCAGTGGTTGTAGCGTGACAAGCGTCAGATGCATGGGAAGACCCTCTTTGGACTGCGCGTCCGGAAACGCACGGACCGGGGAATTTGTTACGCTGGCGCGCCGCCGCAATTGCCGCTTTCCGGGACGCCCCGGTCTGTGTCAGCTTTGCGGCGAGGGCCGGAGGAAACCATGGCAACGCGGGTATCGCACAAGGTGGTATCGACCGGGCTCAAGCTCATGCCGAAAGCCATAACCATCGAACCGTTGACCCCGGTGATCGGGGTGGAGATCGGCGGCGTCGATCTCTCCAAACCGCTGTCACCGGAACAAGAGGCCGAAATCCGCGCCGCCCAGGCCGCCTATCATGTGCTGGTCTTTCGCGACCAGGTCCTGAGCAACGACGACCACAAGCGCTTCGCGAGGCTATTCGGTCGCCTCCACGTCCATCCCTATCACGCCAAGAACATGGCGCCCGAGCACGCCAAATCGCCCGACGCCGATCCCGAAATCCTGGTGGTCAAGGCCAACCAGAAATCGAAATTCGTTGCCGGCGAGGAATGGCACACCGATGTCAGCTGCGATGCCGAGCCGCCGATGGGCTCGATGCTCTACATCACCGAAACACCGGAGATCGGCGGCGGCGACACGCTGTTCCTTTCTACCGTGCGCGCCTATGAGGCGCTCTCGGACACGATGAAGGAATTCGTCGGCAAGCTGAGCGCCACCCATGACGGCGCCAAGCCCTATACCGGCGGCTATGGCTCTGCGGTGCCGGAAGGCGGCTGGCCGAAGAACGTCCATCCCGTCGTCATCACCGTGCCGTGGAACGGTAAGCAGTCGCTCTATGTGAATCGCGGCTTCACCACCCGCATCAACGAGCTCGAGCGCAAGGAAAGCGACGCGATGCTCGAACTGCTGTGGCAGCACATCGAGGATCACGTCGAATTCCAGTGCCGCGTGCGCTGGCGGCCCAACACGCTGGTGTTCTGGGACAATTGGTGCACCCAGCACCACGCGGTGTGGGACTACTTCCCCTATTCGCGCTACGGCCAGCGCGTCTCCGTCGTCAACGGAAGGCCGCAAGCTTGAAGACCCGCGCCGCCGTTGCGTTCGAGGCGAAGAAGCCGCTCGAAATCGTCGAGCTCGATCTCGAGGGCCCGAAACCGGGCGAGGTGCTGGTCGAGACCAAGGCGACCGGCATCTGCCACACTGACCAATACACGCTGTCGGGCCTCGACTCCGAAGGGCTGTTCCCGTCGATCCTGGGTCATGAAGGCGCCGGCATCGTGCGCGAGGTCGGCGCCGGCGTGACCAGCGTCAAGCCCGGCGATCACGTCATCCCGCTCTACACGCCGGAGTGCCGGCAATGTAAGTCGTGCCTGTCGGGCAAGACCAATCTGTGCACCGCGATCCGCGCCACGCAGGGCAAGGGCGTGATGCCAGACGGCACCTCGCGCTTTTCCTATCGCGGCAAGTTGATCCATCACTATATGGGCTGCTCGACCTTCTCGAACTACACGGTGCTGCCCGAGATCGCGGTCGCGAATATCCGCGACGACGCGCCGTTCGACAAGGCCTGCTATTGCGGCTGCGGCGTGACGACGGGCGTCGGCGCAGTGATCAACACCGCCAAGGTCAAGCCCGGCAGCAACGCCATCGTCTTCGGCCTCGGCGGCATCGGGCTCAACGTCATTCAAGGGCTGAAGCTTGTTGGTGCGCAGATGATCGTCGGCGTCGACATCAATGACGACAAGAAGAGCTGGGGGGAGCGCTTCGGCATGACGCATTTCGTCAATCCGAAGAAGATCGAGGGCGATCTCGTCGGCCATCTCGTGGCGCTGACCGATGGCGGCGCCGATTACACCTTCGACTGCACCGGCAATGTCGGCGTGATGCGCCAGGCGCTCGAGGCCTGCCATCGCGGCTGGGGCGAGAGCGTGATCATCGGCGTGGCACCATCGGGCACGGAGATCGCGACACGCCCGTTCCAGCTCGTCACCGGCCGGGTGTGGCGCGGCACGGCCTTCGGCGGCGCCCGCGGCCGCACCGACACGCCGCGCATCGTCGACTGGTACATGAAGGGCCTGATCCAGATCGACCCGATGATCACCCACGTCCTGCCGCTGGAGAAAATCAACGACGCCTTCACGCTGATGGAAGAAGGCAAGTCCATCCGTTCGGTCGTCGTCTACTGATGCCGACGCACTCCTACTTCAGTGCCACATCCGACAAGGCGCTGGTCTATGAGACCATCGGCCAGTGCTTCGATCGCATCGCGGACAAGCACGGCGCGCGCGACGGCCTCATTGTCCGCCACCAGGACATCCGCTGGAGCTATGCGGAATACCGCCGCCAGGTCGATCGTCTGGCCGGGGGGCTGCTGGCGCTCGGGCTCACCAAGGGCGACCGCGTCGGCATCTGGGCGCCCAATTGCTTCGAATGGTGCCTGACGCAATTCGCCACGGCGAAGATCGGCGCCATCCTGGTCTGCATCAATCCCGCCTATCGCGTCTACGAACTGGAATTCGCGCTCAACAAATCCGGCTGCAAGGCGCTGGTGACCGCGCAGCGCTACCTCACCAGCGACTATACCGGTATGGTCACCGAACTCCTCGCCGCCGGAAAGCTCCCACACCTCGATCACGTGATCGCCACCGGCGAGCCCCCGCATTCCGACATGCTCAGCTTCGCCGACGTCTGTGCCAGTGGCGAGATAGGGCAGGATACGCTCGCTGCCATCGCCAAGACACTATCACCGGACGACCCGATCAACATCCAGTTTACCTCCGGCACGACGGGCCAGCCCAAGGGCGCCACGCTCAGCCACTTCAACATCCTCAACAATGGCCGCATCGTGGGCGAGGGCATGGGGTTCAGCGAGCGCGACCGTCTCTGCGTGCCGGTGCCGCTCTATCACTGCTTCGGCATGGTGATGAGCAATCTCGCCTGCATCAGCCATGGCGCCGCTGCAGTATTCCCGAATGACGGCTTCGATGCGGTCAAGACACTGGAGGCGGTCGCGGCCGAGCGTTGCACCGCGCTGCACGGCGTGCCGACCATGTTCATCGCCGAGCTCGAACATCCGCGCTTCCACGAGTTCGATCTCAGCTCGCTGCGCACCGGTATCATGGCCGGCGCGCCGTGCCCGATCGAGGTGATGAAGCGCGTCCAGGGCGAGATGCACATGAAGGAGGTGCTGATCGCCTATGGCCAGACCGAGACCTCGCCGGTCAATCACCAGACCACCAAGGACGATCCGCTCGACAAACAGGTCGAGACCGTCGGCCGCCCCGGTCCGCATCTGGAGATCAAGCTGATCGACGAGCATGGCGCGCTCGTGCCGGTGGGCGCGCCAGGCGAAATCTGCTGTCGCGGTTACTCCGTCATGCAGAGCTATTGGGACGAACCGCTGCGCACCGCCGAGACGATCGACGCGGCCGGCTGGCTGCACTCCGGCGATCTCGGCACGATGGACGCCGACGGCTACACCCGCATCGTCGGCCGCCTCAAAGACATGATCATCCGTGGCGGCGAGAACGTCTATCCACGCGAGGTCGAGGAATTCCTCTTCACCCATCCGGCGGTCGAGCAGGTGCAGGTGTTCGGCGTGCCCGACAAGAAATACGGCGAACAGGTCTGCGCCTGGATCAAGCTGCGCCACGGCCACGATCTCGACGAAGACGCCGTCCGTGCCTTCTGCAAGGACCGCATCGCGCACTTCAAGGTGCCGCGCTATGTCCGCTTCGTCGCCGAAATCCCGATGACCGTCACTGGCAAGCCGCAGAAGTTCAAAATGCGGGAGGCCATGGAGCGGGAGTTGGAACAGGGCTCCGCTGCCGGCTGACGAGCCGGAAGCCCCCGGGACCGCCCCGGACACCGAAATCGAGTCGTGCTACATTTCTGCCATTGTGTTCGAACGCGGGGGAAGCGCCGATGACACCGTTCAAGGCAGCCATTCGAATCTTGTCTCTGACCATGATCGTGCTCGGCGCCCTGATAGTGCGCGCGGCGGAAGCCGAGGATGCACATATGCTGCTCGGCGTCGACTGCGCGGCGCCACCACTATGGCACTGCCCCGATACCGAATGTCTGGCATCGGTGGTGACGCAACAGGGCCCGAACGTCGAGATGAAGACGCGCCGAACGTTCTTTCTGGACTGTCCCTCGAACTACAAGCCCGGCGACAAGGTCAATATCCTTTTGAGCCTCCACGGCTTCGGCTCATTCGGCAACTGGCAGCGAAACTACTTTCCCGCGATGGACGTGAAGGACAAATATAAGCTCGTCGTCATCACCCCGAACGCACCTACGCGCTTCTGGACCGACGCGGATGACGAATACCTGCACAACATCGTCGATCTGGTGGTCGCCACGGTCGGCAAGCAGAATGTCCTGCACTTCATTCTTGCGGGGCACAGCCAGGGCGGCCTCACATCCAACCGGATCATCTGCACCGACTACTTCAAGGATAAGGTCGATGTCCGCATCAGTCTGTCGGGCGGCCGCATCGGGCCGGTGACAAGAGCCAATCGCGGCTTTGGTGCAGGCGGCCCGCCGGTTTACAAAAGCGGCGAACCCTATACAGCGCCGGCGTTCCGTCTTCCCCCCGACGCAGCCGGTCCGCCCGGTGGCGCCTGCGACTATTCCTTCATCTTCTCGAACGGCGAGTACGAATCGACACCCGCCGCGACTTAGCCGCTCGCCGACAAGTATGGCTGCGGCGCACGCGTTCAACTTGCCGATGTCATCGATCCCAAGGCGGGCTATGTCTGGGACGCTTCGCGCCAGGATCCCGGCACCGATGGCTGGGGCCACTATCCCAAATCCGGCCGCGCCCTAGTCTATCAGTTTCCGCACTGTAGGGATGGACGGGTCATCGCGGACATCGTGCGGCTTCAGAAAGGTCATACCGAAGGCTACGAGCCCAACATCACCGACAGGATCATCGAACTCGCCCTTTCGGCGAAGGGCGGCAAGATCTCCGGCGGTTCATGGACCCCGCCGCCGCCGCCACCGCCGTCCCGCGGCCCGTTCGGATAGAAATGGCCGCCCGATCCGGGTAAGTCATTCCCGGTTGACATCGGGCCGCGACCACGGCACGTTGTCATCCGGAAATGACAAACGTGTCGACCCTCGCCGCAGAAAAGCCCGTCGCGCGCCGGCGCGATGCCGAGGCGACACGCGCTGCTATTCTCGCCGCCGCCAAGAAGCACTTCGCCGCGTCCGGCTATGATGGCGCCTATCTGCGCGACATCGCGGCCGATGCTGGCGCCGACGCGGCGCTGATCAACCGTTATTTCGGCGGCAAGGACGGGTTGTTCGCCGCCGCGTTGAAGGACTCCATCGCGCCCGACGCGATCTCGCAATGGGACCGCAAGGGCTTCGCGCACGACGTCGCCAAGATGATGGCCGGGCACGCGCATCAGAACGCCGAACGCACCCACGCTTTCGAATTCCTGCTCCAGGCCGCCACCAATCCGATCACCGCGCCGCTCCTCAACGAGGCGGTGCAGGAGCGCTTCATGGATCCGATCCGCCAATGGATCGGCGGCGACCATGTCGAGGCGCGGGCGCGCCTTCTGGCGTCGGTATTCATCGGTCTGCTGGTCGAGCGGCTGATCCGCGACGAACCGTTGGCCGGTGCCGAGCGCGAAATCTTCATCGAACGCACTGCGGCTCTGTTGCAGTCGCTGGTAGACAATTAACGGCAACGCTTCAGTCGGAGGACAGCATGACGGACGGGAACATCACCAAGGACATCATGTACGACGCCGTGGCGCCGGACGATTTCGAGTCGATGATCGAACTCGACCGCTACGAGAAGCGCTCGACGGCCTTCGACAAGATCATCAGCGCAACCCATGACCATTTCTGGGATCCGCTCGACAAGAAATACATCGATTTCGACGAGCCGTTCGACATTGAGCGCGTCCAGATGATGCCGGACGAGCAGATCTTCCAGCTCCAGATTCCCTATGTCCGCGAGCACCTGGAGAAGACCGGCCAGAAGATCAAGTTCGCCAACGAAATGCAGCTTTGGACGTTCTCCTCCATCCTGCACGGCGAACAGGGCGCTTTGAATCTCTCCGCCTCGCTCTGCCACGTGCTGAAGGACCAGGGCGCGCAAGAATACGCCGCCAACCAGACCCGTGAGGAAGCGCGTCATGTCACCGCCTTCGCGAAGTATGTGAAGGCACGCTGGGGACGCCCGCGCCCCTGCGGTGACGTGTTGAAGGCACTGCTGGTCGATATCATCGCTGCGCCGGAGGTTTACAAGAAGATCATCGGCATGCAGATGCTGGTCGAGGGCCTCGCCATGGGGGCCTTTGCGACCGGCTACAAGTACAACCAGGATCCGCTGGCCAAGAAGCTGTTCCAGCTGGTGATGACCGATGAGGCATTCCATCACAAGTTCGGCAAGATCTGGGCCGACAAGACGATCCCCAAGATGACGACGGCAGAGCGTGAGATCGTCGAGGACTGGGCGGCGCATTGCTTCCAGTCGCTGATCATGAACATGGGCTCGCCGCAGCAGCAGGCGCAGATGTACCAGGACTATGGCCTCGATCCGGCCAAGGTCATGGAGGGCCTGTTGGAGCTGCGCGCCAACAATGCCCAGCGCGAACGCATGCGGGAATCGACGAATATCTTCCGCGTGCTGATTAAGACCCTGCTCAAATCCGGCCTGATCACCGATCGCACCAAGGTGTTCTATGCGACCTATGTCGACATGGAAGAGCTGAAAGCCGAAGGCGACAAGATGGTCGGCGACGACATCGCCGAGGAAGGCATCAAGTACCTGCAGGAGATCAACTTCAAGGATCGCAGCAACGCCGCTGCGATTCGGATCGCCGCGGAGTAATTCGCTCTTTCATGCGGGCCGCTCGGATGACGGGCGGCCTCCCTGTATTCAATTTCAGGACGGATATGCCCAAGATCAAATACATCGAGCACAACGGCAAAGAACACGAGGCCGAGGTGCCCGAAGGCTGGAGCGTCATGGAAGGCGCGGTGAAGAACCTCATTCCCGGCATCGACGCCGATTGTGGCGGCGCCTGCGCCTGCGCCACCTGCCATGTCTTCGTCGTCGATCCGGCCTATGCCGCGAAGATCCCGCCCAAGACCGACATGGAAGAAACCATGCTCGATTTCGCGCCGGA
>DATEZM010000022.1:0-9343 GCA_035255625.1 Rhizomicrobium sp.
CACGCTCGTCTTGGCGCCGCCGCCGGACTGGCCGAAGATCATCACGCGGCCGGGATCGCCGCCGAAGCTCGCGATGTTGTCGCGCACCCATTCCAGCGAGGCGACGAGATCCATGATGCCGCACACGCCGGCATGCGCGAATTCCGGCGGCGCGCCGGCATCGACGAGATTGAGATAGCCATACGCCGCGAGCCGATGAGTCACGGTCACGACGACGACATTGCCAAAGCGCGCCAGCTGCGCGCCGTCATAACCGGGAAAGTTTCCCGAGCCCGTGGTGTAGCCGCCGCCATGGAACGACACGAGTACCGGCCGCTTGCCGCCGTCGTTCACGCCCGGCGTCCAGACGTTGAGATGCAGCACGTCCTCGTCCATGCCGCCGGGGCCGACATGGCAATCCCACTGGATCATCATGCCGTAATCGGCACGCAGATCGGCGGGTGTCTGCGGACAGGTGGGACCGACGCCGATGCAATTGCGCACGCCCTTCCATGGCACCGGCTTCCTGGGCGGCATGTAGCGGTTCTTGCCACCGGTCGGCGCGCCATAGGGAATGCCCTTGAACTCCTTGATGCCGGCATTAGTGATGCCCTGCACCTTGCCGGCCGTGGTCTCGACCACTGCGAAGATATCGCCAGTGGCGCCGCCGCCCAGGGTCGGCGCGGTACGCGCTGGCGCGGCTGGCGCATCGGCGGCTTTCGCCAGAGTCGCCGTCGTCGCGCTGGCGACCAGTGCCGTGCCGGCGCCGAGCACGGCGCGGCGGTCGAATCCATCGGTGCCGGAATTTGTCATCGCTTTTCTCCCCATGCCGTCTGATGCGGCTGAGTGAAGGCTAGGCGCGCTGGCGCGGGAGCGACATCGGGAACTTGCGCCTGCGACAACCGAGTTCCGTGGGCACTGCAAGCCATGAAATGCGTTAGCGGGTGACGGGGGGCGCAATCAGGAGACTTTCCCATGAACTTCAATCTGAAAGCAGCCGCAGCCGGCGCGGTTCTCAGCCTCGGCGCCCTGGCGCTCAGCACCGGCGCGGCCTCGGCCTATATCGTCTGCAACGCCGACGGCGATTGCTGGCACACGCACGACCAGTATACCTATCCGGACCAGTCCGGGATCATCGTGCATGAGGACAACTGGGCATGGCACGACGGCGATAAGTATCGCTGGCATGAGCATGACGGCCGCGGCTTTTGGCGCAGCGGCATTTGGGTCACGTTCTGATCGAATTGCCTGAAGAGAGCGGCCGTTTCGAAAGAGGCGGCCGCTCCTTTTTATCGATGGGTGCGCCGTCTGGCGCGCGCGAAATCCACGATCGCATGGGCGGCGCGCAATGACGGCGCTTCGCTGCCTTCGCCCAGCAGCTTGGCGACGGCGTCGAGGTCGGCGGTCTGTTTCGCGGCGGCGGCCTTGTCGGTCAGGAGCGGGATCGCCGCAGCCGCCAGCGCCTCGGGCGTGGCCCTGTGCTGCAGGAGTTCAGGCACGGCTTCGCGGTCAAGCAGCAGATTCACCAGCGCAAAATATTTGAAGCGGAACAGGATCTGCGCTAGCGCATAGGTCAACCCGCCGACGCGATAGGCGACGACCATTGGCGTGCGTGCCAGCGCCAGTTCGACCGTCACGGTGCCGGACGCCGCGAGCGCGGCATTGGCAGCCTTGAAGGCGGCGTACTTGTCGGCCTCGTCCTCGATGATGTGGAGCGGTGTCGGCCAGTCCGTTGCCGCGGCCCGCACTTTTGCGGACACGTGCGGCACGGTTGGCAGAAGCGTGACGAGACCCGGCACGCGCCGCGCGATCCGCGCGACCGCCGCCTTGAACACCGGCAGGATGAAGCGGATCTCGCTGGTGCGGCTGCCGGGCAGCACGCAAAGCACGGGCACATCCGCCGCGATGCCGAGCCGGGCGCCGAGCTGCGGCCCGCCGGTCATCCTTTTGGCGCGTTCGATCACGGGGTGCCCGACAAACACGGTGTGCAGGCCATATTTCTCGAAGAATGGCGGTTCGAAAGGCAACAAGGCGAGCAGCAGATCGAAATTGCGCGCCATCTTGCGCGCGCGATACTGGCGCGACGCCCAGACCTGCGGCGCGACATAGTTGATCACGGGAATCGACGGAGCCAGCCGCTTCAGCCGCGCCGCGATGCGGTGGTTGAAATCGGGACTGTCGATCAGCACCACCGCGTCGGGGCGCCTGGTCATCGCAATGCCGGCGAGATCGTTCACACGGCGCAGGATGACCGGAATCTTCGGTACGACCTCCCGCAAACCCATCACCGCGGTATCGCCCAGCGGGAAAAAAGTATCGAGGCCCTGCGCGGCCATCGCCGGTCCGCCCATACCGATGATTGTGACGCTGTCTCCCGCGATCGCCTTCAGCCCGGCCATAAGCTGGCCACCGAGCTGATCGCCGGATGGCTCGCCGGCCACCAGCATCAGGGAGAGCGGCTTTTCGGGAAGGGCGCTCATGGCGCGACGCCGATGACGAAAAGTCCGGCCGCGTCGGCAGCGTCTGCCACCGCCTGCCTGCCGAGCACGAGCGCCGTTCGCGCTTCGATGGCGATGCCGGCAAGACCGCAGGCCGCAGCGCGCTGCACGGTGGCGACACCGATGGTCGGAAGGTCGGTCTTGCGGTCCTGGATCGGCTTCAGGGCCTTGGCGAGCACGCCGCGGCCCCGCGGCAACGTCCCGAGGCGCATCAGCATCGCATCGGTGCCATCCTTGCCCTCGATCGCCAGCACCTTTCCGTCGCGCACGACGACAGCCTGGCCGATGTCGCGCGCGCCTTGTTCGCGTGCCTTCGCCATCGCGAGCGCTATATCGCTGTCATCGCCAGCCTGGGGCACAACACGCCCCAGTGGCCCTTCCGCGATCTGCAGCCAGGGCGAGACGTCCGCGATGCTCTTGATCGAAAGGCCTTCCTTTTCGAACAGCCCGACCATCGCATCGAGCAGCGTGTTGTCGCCCTTGCGCATCGCCCACAAGACCGGCGGAAACCAGGAGAGGCCTTTCAGGTCGTAGCGCAACTTGAAGAAGTTCGGCCGCGCGACGTAGCCGGCGAAGACGACGTCCTTGCAATCATGCGCATGCAGGAGGCCGAGTGTACGGCCGACGAGGCCCATCGAGCTTCTATCGTGCGGAAAGCCGTCCACCCAGTCGCCGGCACGCTCGAGCGCCACCACGAACACGCCGCGACCGGCCTCGCGCGCGCTTTCGGCGATGGCGCGCGGCAGATCGCCCCCGCCCGCAATGATGCCCAGCGCGGACATCAATCGCTCGCGCCGATGCGGGCGGGATCGGCGACGCAGAGGCTCTGCTTGGCATCGGCGAGGATGAACTCGGTCATCTCCTGGACCTGGGCCACATCCGGCCAGGTGTCGCGTGCCTTGCGGGCGCGATCGAACAGCGAACCGCCAGCGGTCAGGAAGATCGCCTTGAACGCGGCGCGCATCGCGTTGATCGCCTCGCGCGACAAGCCGCGGCGCTTGAGCCCGATGAGGTTGAGGCCGCCGAGGACCGCGTGATCACCGGTCGCCATGCCATACGGGATGACGTCGGTGTTCACGCCGGTGAGGCCGCCGACCATCGCGCCCTTGCCGACGCGGCAGAACTGCTGCACGGCTGAGAGCCCGCCCATGATGACACCCTGGCCAATGTGGGAATGGCCGCCGAGCACCGCGCCATTGGCGAAGGTGACATCGCTGTCGACATGGCAGTCATGCCCGACATGGCTCATCGCCATGAAATAGCCGTTGTCGCCGACCCTCGTGACGCCGCCGCCATTGCGGCTGCCGCAGCTCATCGTGACGCCTTCGCGCAGGACGCAGCCGCTGCCGACGATCAGGCGTCCGTCGAAATCGTTGCCGCGGATCTGACCTTCGCCACCAAGCACGACCTGCGGATGGATCACGGAGCGGGCGCCGATCTGCGTCCTGCCTTTGACGATCGCATGCGAGAGAAGCCGCACGCCGTCGCCTAGCACGGCGTCGCGGCCCACCAGACAGAACGGGCCGATCTCGACGCCACTGCCCAGCCTCGCGCCGTCCTCGACGATTGCGGTCGGATGAACCGCCATATTCAGCCCGCGTCGTTGCTGCGGATCATCGCGCTGAACTCGCCCTCGGCGCAGAGAGTCTCGCCGACATAGGCCTTGCCCTCGAACTTCCAGACCGGGCCGCGATGCCGGAGCGCACGGACGTTGAGGCGAAGCAGATCGCCCGGCACCACCGGCTTGCGGAAGCGCGTCTTGTCGATGCCCATGAAAAACACCAGCGGAGTGGTCGGCAACTGCATGGAGTGCACGATCAGCGCGCCGGCAGTCTGCGCCAGCGCCTCGACGATCAGGACGCCCGGCATGACCGCGAATTCGGGGAAGTGTCCCATGAAATGAGGCTCGTTGACGCTGACGGCCTTGTGACCATTGGCGCTCTCGAACGGCACGATGTCGGTCAGCCGTTCGACGAACAGGAAGGGGCTTCTGTGCGGCAGGAGCTTCTTCAGCGCCTCCACATCCAGGACCTGCCCCGGCTGACCTTGCTCACCCATGGCCGTCACGTTTCGGCTTCTTTGCCAAGTTCGTCAATGCGTGAATTTCGCGAATCCATTCCCGGACGGGCTTCAGCGGCGCACCGCCATAGTCCTGCCCGCCGGGCACCTCAACGCCCTGCTGCGATGCCGAGCGCGCGGCAATCCGGGCGCCCGAGCCGATCTTGACATGATCGGCCAGGCCGACCTGCGGCCCTATCACGACGAAGTCGCCCAGCTCACAGCTGCCGGCGATGCCGGTCTGCGAAACGACGATGCCGTGCCGGCCGATATGGGTGTTGTGTCCGATCTGTATGAGGTTATCGAGCTTGGTGCCTTCGCCGATCACGGTGTCGCCCAGCGCGCCGCGATCGATCGTAGTGCACGAGCCGATCTCGACGCGGTCCTGGATGATGACGCGGCCGATCTGTGGAATCTTGATGTGGCCGGAAGGACCGCTCGCAAAACCGAAGCCCGGCTGACCGATCTGCGCGCCCGGCAGGATCAGCACTTCGTCGCCGATATAGGCGTTGGAGAGCGTGCAGTTGCTGCCGATCTCGCAAGCGCGGCCGATCGCCGTGCCGCGGCCAATGACGGTATTGGGCCCGATGCGTGTGCCGTCGCCGATCTCGGCGCCGGGACCAACGACAACGCCGGGGCCTAGCACGACGCGCTCGCCGATGGTGGCGGACGGATCGACCGCGGTCTGTTGCGACCACGCGACGAGACTCGAGTCCGGATAGAAGAGCCGCGCCGCGGCGGCGAAGGCGTGCTGCACCGAGACACAGGAAAGCGCGATGGTCCCGGCACGGAGCGAAAGCGGTTTCGCCGGCTTTTCCGGGACGAAGCAGAAGCCGGCGCCGCTCTGCGCGAGATCGGTGCCGTGGCCGCCGCCGGCGAAGAAGCTCAAGTGATCGGGGCCGGCGCCGGCGAGGCTCGCAAGATCATGCACCCTCGCTGTCGCGTCCACATTCGAAGGCAGCACAACACCGACGGCCTCGCAGACGTCACCGAGCGCGAAGGGCCCGCGGTTGTCGTAGAAGCGGGGATCGGCCATTCCGTCCTTTGAGCCCTATTGTTGCGGGCCGGCGTTTTCCGGCATGGGTTGCGGCACGACTTTCACCGTGGTGATGGACTGATTGAGCCGCGCAATTGCCTCGGGCGTCACGTCGAAAGCGGGTAGCCATTCCAGAGCCGCGTTTCGGTCGATCAGCAGGTTGCCGCCGCGCTCGACCAAGATCTTCTGCAGCACCGGCTTCAGCGCGTTGAGGGCCTGGGTGCGCGCGGCCAGAAGGCCGCCCTGGATCATGCTCTGCTGCCTCTGGAGATCGGCTTGCAGCGTCTCCTGTTTGGCGCGGAAGGCGCGGACCTTGGCTTCCTTGACCGACGGCGCGAGGATGGCGAGTTGCTGCTGCAGCGCCTGACCTTCCTTCTGTAATGCAATCTCGCGCGCCTTCAGGCTGCCCTGCGCAGAGGAGATCAACTGGCGCACCTGACCCATGATGCTCTGGCCTACGGTGGAGCGGCTCAGCACCTCGGCCCGGTCGACGAGGAGGATTCGCGCCATGGGCACGCCCTGGGGCGGTGGCCCGGGTGGCGCCGCGAGCGCGCTTTGCGAAAGCGAAGCGATGAGAATAGCTGCCGCGCCGAAGCGCGCGAGACGAATTGTGTGTTTCATGGTCTTACAATCCCGTTCCTGCACTGAAATAGATGAGTTGGGGCCTGTCGTAGCTGGTCTTGAGAAAGGGTACGCCGAAATCGATGGTGATGGGGCCGAATGGCGACTTCCACGCCACGGCTAGGCCTGCAGAGGCACGCATCGCGAGATTGTCGCGCACACAGGTCTGCGTCGTGCATGCGCCGAGCGGAATGTCGAGATGGCCGAGCGTCCCAAAATCGCTGAACAGCGCTGTCTGCACGCCATAGCTGTCCGGCAGGAAGGAAGGAAGCTTCACCTGTGCCGTGCCGATAAGGTAGAAATTGCCGCCGACGGCGCTTGAGCTTTCCGGTACCGCTATGTCGCGCGGGCCGATACCGGCCTGGGCAAATCCGCGGAAGGAATCTCCACCCTTGAAGAAGCGCTCCTGGATAGGGATCGTCTGTCCGTCGAAGCCGGTGATGTAGCCCGATTGTAGACTGAGCGATCCGGTCAGCGAATCGTTGAACACGGAATGGTAGAAGGCGACGGAGCCTTGCGTGCGCAGATATTTGAGCGATCCGCCGAGGCCGGAGAAATCCTGGGCGATCGAGAACACCATGCCCTTGGTCGGCTTTATGGGATCGTCCAGCGTGTTGTAGACGAAGCTGTAGGAGATTTCGGAACTCTTCGTCGTTCCAGCCGCCGCCGCCACCTGCTGCGGCGCGTTGCCGAACGGCGTGATGCGGTTGATGGCATAGGTATAGCGCAAGCCAACCGCGCCATACTCCGAGGTCGGAAAACCGAAGCGCACGCCGGCCGCAGTCGTGTCACCCTCATAGCCGGCCTGGGTGTAATCGGTCACGATCTTGTAGAGATCGAAGCCGGCGCTCAGCGGTTTGTCGAGGAAATAGGGTTCTGTGAAACTGAGCTGGTACTGCTTGGAGATCGTGGAAAGCTGGATCGACGCGCGCAGCGACTGTCCGCGGCCGAACAGGTTGCGCTCGGTGTAGCTGAATTCTCCGACGAAGGAGCTGGTTGAGGAATAGCCGGCGCCGAGTGACAGCTCGCCGGTCGACTGCTCTGTAACGGCGACCGTCAGATTCGTGCGGTCGGGCTGACTGCCCGGCGAGTCCTTGACCGAGACATCCTTGAAGAAGCCGAGTGCACGGATGCGCGTGCGCGATCGATCGACCAGCACGCGGTTGAAGGCATCACCTTCCACCAAGCGGAATTCGCGGCGGATCACCTTGTCGAGGGTACGGTTGTTACCGACGATATTGATCTTCTCGATATAGACACGCGGTCCCTGATCGATTTTCAGAATGACGTCGATCGTGTTGTGGTCGCGGTCGCGGGCGATACGTGGATGAACCTCGGCGAAGGCGTAGCCCTTCGTGCCGGCGGCATTGGTGAGCGAGTCAATCGCCTTCTGGATCAGGTCGGCGTTGTAGACATCGCCGCTCTGAATCTTGACCAGCGGTCTCAATTCGACTGCGGTCAACTCGCGAATGGAGGAGTCGATGTCGACCTTGCCGAACTTGTACTTCGGCCCTTCGTCGAGCGTGAATGTGATGAAGAAGGACCTGCGGTCGGCAGTCAGCTCGGCGACCGCAGAGACAACGCGGAAGTCGGCGTAGCCGTGGCTGACATACCAGCGGCGCAGCATCTCGCGGTCGAAAGTCAGCCGGTCGGGGTCGTAGTTATCGTTCGTGGAGAGGAATTTGTACCAGTCGCTCTCCTCGGTCGCGATCTGTGCCTTCAGCGTGTCGTCGTCGAAGATCTTGTTGCCGATGAAGTTGATGCGCGCAACCCCCGTCGAGGGACCCTCGGTGATCGAGAAGATCAGGTCGACGCGATTCTGCGGACGCTGGATGATCTGCGGATCGACGGTCGCCGCGAACTTGCCGTTGCGCCGGTAGAGTTCGATGATGCGCTGGACGTCGGCCTGCACTTTGGAACGCGTGAATACGGTGCGCGGCTTGAGCTGAACTTCCTTCTCGAGATCCTTCTGGCTGACCTTGCTCTCGCCCTCGAAATCGATCTGGTTGATGATCGGATTCTCGACAACGTTGATCGTGAGACTGGCGCCATCGAAGCGCATCTTCACGTCGGCGAACAGGCCGGTCTGATACAGGGTCTTGAGCGCGACGTCAGCGGTCTGCTCGTTGTAGACATCGCCCTCGCGTACTGAAATGTACGACAGCACAGTCGATGGCTCGATACGCTGGGTGCCGTTGACGATGATGTGCTGGATCAGGTGCGGGACTTCCGCGGGCACGACCGGCGCCGACGCGGGTGCGGCGGGCTTCGGCGGCGCCTTGGCGAGTGCGGACGGCCCTGCCACCGCCAGCCCCAGCGCGAATGCCGGAGCCGCGCGCATGATGCGGGCGAACAGGGTGATGTGGCTCATCCAGTCGTCTCTGGCACTCGCTATTGGCAACAACCGCCGTTCGGCAGCCCCGCCGATGTTTCAGAAAAGATTCAGGAGGTCATTCCAGGTCGCCAGGAGGAAGATTCCCGCCACGACAGCCAGCCCGAGCCTAAATCCGACGTCCTGGGCCCGCTCACCGAGCGGCCGCCCCAAAACACCCTCGCATGCATAGTACAGAAGATGGCCCCCGTCGAGCAGCGGAATCGGAAAAAGGTTTACCAAGCCGATGCTTACAGAAAGTAGAGCTACCAGATCGATGAGCGCAACAAAGCTCACCTGGGCGACCTGGCCCGAAACCTTGGCGATGCCGATGAAGCCCGAGACCTGCTTGATTCCTGCCGAACTGTGGAACAGGGCGCGGAATGTGGTTGCGACGATCTGGCGGACTTCCTCGAGCGCCGCGCCGAACGCCGAAATGGGGTCCAGATGAACGACGGTGCGCGGGACCGCGAAGGCAATGCCGAGCAGGCCCGTGCCATCCTTGCTGCGGAATGGTGTCGCTTGCGTGTCGAGCCGCGCGCGGCCGCGCAGGAACCCGATGGTCACGGGCCTGCCGGCGCTGGCATTGACAACCCGCTGAACCTCTTCGAAGTCGGCGACGGCGCGCCCATTGATCGCGACGATGCGATCGCCACCGCGCAGACCTGCACGACTTCCAGGCTTGCCGGCATCGACGGTGTCGATCACAGGTGGCGCGGGCGGCGATAGGCCGAGGTCACCGACATGCTGACGGTTGCCAAAAGGATCGGTGATTGTCGT
>DATEZM010000023.1:0-10040 GCA_035255625.1 Rhizomicrobium sp.
AATCTCGGCCAGCGCCACCGCGGTGGCAACGCCGGCATTGAGGCTTTCGACACCCGAGCGCCCACCTGGAATGCGGACCAGCTCGTCGCAATAGCTCTTTGTCTTCTGGCGCAGGCCCTCGCCTTCGGCCCCGATCACCAGCACCACCTTGCGGCCGAATGGGGTCTGGGCAAGCGTGCGCTCGCCGCGCTCATCCAGCCCGACAACCGCGAAGCCCATCTCGCGCAACGCATCAAGCGACTGCGAGAGGTTGACGACGCGGAATATCTTTACAAACTCGACGCCACCGACCGCATAGCGCACCACCTCGGAGGAGACTTCGACCGAGCGATTGCGCAAAATCATGATGCCGTCGGCGCCGAAGAAGGCGGCGGTGCGAACGATGGTGGCGAAGTTCTGCGGATTGGAGACCTGATCGAGCGCGATCACGACGGAAGCGTCCTCGAGCAGCGCGAAGTCGCTTTCGCCATACTGGCGGCGTGGCTCGGCAAGCACGAAAACGCCCTGATGCTTCTCGTCGCGTGTAAAGGCGCCGAGCTTCAGGAATTCCGGCCAGCCGATGAATTCGATCTCGACCTGCTTCTCCCGGGCGAGATCGACGAGTTCGCGATGATAGTCCTCGTCGTCTCCGGCGATCAGCATGCGGCGCACCGCCTTGGGCCGGGTGAGCAGCACGGCGCGCACCGAATGGGTGCCGAAGATGCGCTCGAGATTGCTCTTGGGAGGCTGGACAGCAGGCGCCGGAGCAGGGTGCAGCTTGGGGCTATGCACCTGAGGCTTGGGGCGGTGACCTTGGGGCTTGCCGTGACGGCCCTTCGGCTTGCCATGATCCTCACGCTTGCTCGAGCCGGAACGGGCGCTGTGCCGATGCCTGGGATGTTTTGAATCTCGTAAGGACATGGCCCCTGATAACGGCGCTTGGGGAGAGTGTCCACGGCGCGTGGGTGCCGGAGAGCATATCGTTGCCAGCAAGCCGGTGTTGCGCGACAATAGACGGCGCGCGCATCCAGTTCGTATGTCTTTAAGGTGCGCGGCAACGGAAACGCGCAGCGCGTTGCGGCCGAAATCGGCACGGAGCAAGGCACCCCGGTCGAAGTGAAGGGGCAGATCGCGCGCGGCGACCGCGTGATTGCGCGCGGGGCCGAACGGCTGGAGGCCGGCCAAAAGGTTCGAGCGGTGCCGCTGTCCTGAGCGATTTATCGAATTCGATGCTGGATGACCCTGCTCAGTGCCGCGGTATCGCCAGGCGGCCCGTTTCGATGTACGATTCAAATCACACACTTGTCGCGGACGAGATGCCGTTTGGTGCCAGGACAGTAACGAGAGTGCGGCGCGGCATGGCCTGGCGCGCTATCAGCTGGATATTGTTGGTTGCCTTTGCGCTGCAGTCCTATGCAACGCAAACCCATATTCATGCAACGCGGCACGCCGGGGAGGCGTTCGCGATCCAGAAGGCGACTGCAACCGGCACGGCGCCATTCGAAAACGGCGCCATCGATTGCCCGTTCTGCCAGGCCATTGTGCATTCCGGCGCCTTCTTCAGCCCGACGCCACCACTCCTGCTGTTGCCTGCTTGGGCCGTGCATGCCGTCTTTGTTCGGCCAGCGCTTGCGATCCATAGCAGCGCCACCACCCATAGTTGGCAAAGCCGCGCGCCTCCACGGGGCTAATCCTCAAGCCTGAGCGAGCATGGCCGATGCATATCGGCTCTGCGACCGTTGGAGCGGCACACGCGCTCCGCACCGTTTCCGTGGAGATAGACTATGAGGCTCTTGGAGCACGCGAGGCGTGTCTCGTCGAGCGACCGGCTTTCGTGGCGCACGATTTCTGCCGCGGTCCTGTTCCTGCCGCTCGCCGGTTGTGCCGTTGGCCCCGACTTCAAAAAGCCTGAGGCGCCGACCGTCAGCGACTATTCTGCCCAGCCGCAGCCGGCGACCGTCGCTGCCGATGTCGCCGGCGGTGAATCACAACGCTTCCTGAAGGGCGCGGATATGACGGCCGACTGGTGGACGCTGTTTCACTCCAAGGCTCTCAATGCGCTGATCCAGCAGGCGATCGCCAACAGTCCTGACCTCAAGGCGGCGCAGGCCGCTCTGTCGGTGGCACGGGAAAACACGCTGGCCCAGCGTGGCGCATACCTGCCGAGCATCGGCGCCGGCTTTTCGGCGACGCGACAACAACAGCCCGGAACACTGGCGCCGGTGCCGGCCACCAACGCGTTGCAGTACGACCTCTTCACACCGGAAGTGACCGTCTCCTACACGCCCGATGTGTTCGGCCTCAATCGCCGGACCGTGGAATCGCTGGCCGCGCAACAACAGGCCACCCGCTACCAGATGATCGCCGCGTACACGACGCTGACGTCGAACGTCGTCGTCACCGCCATTCAAGAGGCGTCGATCGAAACGCAGATCGAAGCGACCCGCGATCTTATCGCCTCGGACTCGAAGATGGTCGAAATCCTCGAGTACCAGAAGGCCAAAGGCTATGCGAGCGGTCTCGATCTCGCCGGACAAAAGTCGCAACTCGCACAGGCGGAAGCCTTGTTGCCACCGCTCGTGAAGCAGAAGGTACAGTTGCACGATCTTCTCGCCGCACTCACCGGACAGTTTCCGAGCGAGGCCCCGGTCGAGCAGCTCGTGCTCGCCGATCTTCAACTGCCGCAGGATCTGCCGGTCACATTGCCGTCCAAGATCGTGGAGCAGCGTCCCGACGTGCTGCAGGCCGAAGCCAATCTGCACTCCGCCAGTGCCGAAATAGGGATCGCGATCGCCAACCGGCTACCCAGCTTCGATCTGTCGGCGAATGCCGGCAGTACGGCACTCGCCATCGGTCAATTGTTCGCGCCGGGAACCGGGTTCTGGACCTTGGGCGCCGCGATCACGGCGCCTATCTTTCAGGGCGGCACGCTGCTGCACCGCGAACGCGCGGCGCGCGCGGCCTACGATCAGGCGGCGCAGCAATATCGCAGCACAGTGCTCGCCGCCTTTCAGAACGTCGCAGACACACTGACGGCGCTCGAACAGGATGCTGAGGCGCTCAAGGCAGCAGCAGCAGCGAACGACGCGGCGAAAACGACTCTCGACATCGCACAGCGCCAGGTCCGCGACGGCTATGCCAGCTCACTCGTGCTGCTTAACGCCGAGCAGGCTTACCAACAGGCGCGGATCAATCTCGTGGAGGCGCAGGCCAGCCGCTTCGCCGATACCGCAGCCCTGTTCCAGGCTCTTGGCGGCGGCTGGTGGAACCAAACCGATTTGGCAAGAGACGACCATGACAAGTGAACATTCGAGCTACGCCTTCCTTTACGTTCGTGGCAATCGCTGCCGGACTCTTCTGATCCCGGTCGCGGCGGCGACGCTTCTGATATTGGCCGGTTGCTCGCCGTCGGATGACGCGTCGAAGTCCGCAACGACTCCGAGCAATGTAACGCTGACCCAGGAACAGCGCGCGCACCTGCGGATCTACACCGTAAAGCAGGAAAGATTTCACAGGACGGTCGAGGCGGCCGGCGTTGTCGATTTCGACAACGACCAGGCGACCGCCGTGCTAGCGCCGTTCTCCGGTCCTGTGTCACGGCTCCTCGTTTCGGCCGGCGACCGCGTGAGACAGGGCCAGCCGCTGGCGATCGTGGAATCGCCGGACTTCGCGGCGGCCATAGGCGCCTATCGCAAGGCAGCGGCCGCGGCCAACGCCGCGCGCCGGCTCGCCAATCTGGACCGCGATCTTCTCGCCCATAGCGGTGTCGCGGCGAAGGAAGCCGATCAGGCGGAGTCCGATGCCGTCGGCGCCGAGTCCGATCGCGACGCGGCACTGCAGGCACTCGTCTCGCTCAACGTCGATCCGCAAACCATCCGGCAGGTGCGCGCTAACCGGCCTGTCGCAGCCGCTTCCGGCACGATCCGTGCGCCGCTCTCCGGCACGGTGGTGGAGAAGTTGATCACGCCCGGCGAACTGCTCCAAGCGGGCACTACGCCGTGCTTCACGGTCGCCGATCTTTCGCGCGTGTGGGTGATGTCGCAGGTGTTCGGCTCCGATCTCGATGCGGTCAGCGTCGGCGATAGCGCGCGCATTTCGACCGGTGAGAGGGATCTGTCGGGTCGTGTGGAAAACGTCGCGGCAGAAGTCGATCCCAACACGCGCTCAATCGCCGTGCGCGTGGTCGTCGACAATCCTCGTGAGCTTCTGAAAAAGCAGATGTATGTCCGGGTTCAGATTCAAGCCCGCCGCGAAAGCAGCGGCCTGCTTGTTCCGGTCTCGGCGATTCTGCGAGATGATCAGAACCTGCCCTTCGTCTACCTCGCGCTGGCCGACGGCAGTTTTGCGCGCAGTCATGTAACTCTCGGCGATCGCACCGGCGACAGCTACGACATCCGCGAGGGCCTTAAGCCGGGCGAACGTGTCGTCGTCGATGGCGCGCTCTTCGTACAGTTCGTGCAGGACCAATGAGCGATCCCGCCACGCCGCAATCGCCGCCGCGAACCGCCTCGGCCATGAACCGGATTGTCGCCTCGTCGCTGGGACAGCGGCTGCTCGTAGGGTTGGTGACGCTGTTGCTCGTCGGCGCGGGAATCCGCGCGCTGGACCAACTGCCGGTGGACGCCTATCCCGATCTTTCGCCGCCCATCGTCGAAATGATTACCCAATGGCCCGGTCATACCGCCGAGGAAGTCGAGCGGCTCATTACCGTGCCCGTCGAGAGAAGCTTGAACGGCGTTCCGGACACCGTCTCGCTCCGCTCGATCTCGCTCTATGGCTTGAGCGACGTCATTCTTACCTTCAAGGACGGCACGGACGACTATTTCGCCCGCCAGCAATCGCTCAACCAGATGTCCGGCCTCGGCCTGCCCGACGGCGTGACGCCGTCGATGTCGCCGCTCTCCTCGCCTTCTGGGCTGATCTATCGCTACGTGCTGCAAAGCCCCGACCGCTCGGCGATGGAGCTCAAGACCTTCGAGGACTGGACGATCGAGCCGCAATACCGATCCGTACCGGGAGTCGCCGACGACTCCGGCTTCGGCGGCGGCACCATGCAGTACCAGGTTCTGCTCGATCCCATGCGTATCGCCGGCCTCGGCCTGTCGGTGCAGCAGGTGGAGGCGTCTCTCGCGGCCAACAACACCAATGCCGGCGGCGGATTCTACTCGCAGGGCGGCCAGTTCTATTACGTACGCGGTACGGGACGACTGCAGACATTGGAGGACATCGGCAACGTCGTGCTCCTCGTGCACAACGGCACGCCGGCGCTCGTCAAGGATGTCGGCCGCGTCGTGATCGGCATCGCGCCACGCTTGGGCGAGTTCGGCTTCGAGAAACAGGACGACGCCGTGGAAGGCGTCATCCTGCTGCGCACGGGCGAAAAGGCGCAGGACGTCCTCAAAGGTGTCGAGGCGAAGACACGAGAGCTCAACGAACATGTCCTGCCCAAGGACGTCAAAATCGTTCCTTTCTATGACCGCACCGATCTCATCGCGCTGACCACGGACACCGTGGAGACGAATCTGTTGCGCGGCATGCTGCTGGTCGTCGTGGTCCTTATATTCTTCCTCTACGACCTCCGCGCGGGGTTGATCGTCGCCGTCACGATTCCATTGGCGCTGCTCTTCGCCTTTGTGTGCCTCGATCTGCAGCACGCCTCGGCCAATCTGCTATCGATCGGCGCGATCGATTTCGGCATCCTGGTGGATGGCGCGGTGGTGATGGTCGAAAATATCTTCCGCCAGATCGCGCTGCGGCGTGGAACGCCGTTCGACATCATGCAGGTCATTAAGGACGCGGCGGCGGAGGTGGATCGTCCGCTGTTCTACGCGGTCGCGGTGATCGTGGTCAGCTTTCTGCCGATCTATGTGCTGTCCGGGCCATCGGGCACGCTGTTCAAACCAATGGCCGACACAATGGTGTTTGCGCTGATCGGTTCGCTGATCGTCACGCTGACGCTGTTGCCGGTGCTGTGCTCATGGTTCATGCGAAAGGGCGTTCAGGAACGGCGCAACGCTACGTTCGATGCCATGAAATCCGTCTACATCGCTGGATTGGATATTTGCCTCGCCAACCCGTGGACGACGACGATTGCCTCCGCCGGCTTGCTGGCGCTGTCATTGCTTCTGATCCCGTTCGTCGGCGCGGAGTTCATGCCGCAACTGGATGAAGGCGCGCTGTGGGTGCGCGCGACGATGCCGTACACGATCTCCTTCGATGAATCGGCGCGGATCACACCAAAGATTCGCGACATCCTGCGCTCCTTTCCCGACGTCACGACGGTCGCCTCGGAGCTGGGCCGCCCCGACGACGGCACGGACTCGACCGGCTTCTTCAATGTCGAATTCTATGTCGGGCTGAAGCCCTACGCCGATTGGACCGGCCCCTATCGCAACAAAGCCGCGCTCATCGAGGCCATCAACCGCAAGCTTCAGAGCTTTCCGGGCATCATCTTCAACTACACCCAGCCGGCGGAGGACGCTGTCGACGAAGCGGAGTCCGGTTTGAAAAGCGCGCTCGCCGTCAAGATATTCGGCTCCGATCTGGACACGCTCCAGCGAAAGGGCAAAGCCATCAAACAGATCCTGGAGCACGTGCGCGGGATCAAAGACGTCACACTGGTGCGCGAACTCGGGCAGCCGAGCCTGAACATCAAGATCAACCGCGCCGCCATCGCCCGCTATGGGCTGAACGTCGCCGACATCAACGGGCTGATCACCACCGCCATCGGCGGCGACGTGGCGACATCGGTGGTGCAAGGCGAGAAGCAGTTCGATCTCGTCGTCCGCCTGGATCAGAAATATCGCGACAATCCGGAGGAGATTGGAAACATCCCGGTGCCCACGCCGGCGGGACAATCCATTCCGCTCAAGGAATTCGCGGATATCTCGGTGACGAACGGCGCCTCGTTCATCTATCGCGAGGACAATTCGCGCTATATCGGCGTCCAATTCTCGGTGGAGGGCCGCGATCTGGCCGGCGCGGTCGGCGACGCCATTCAGCAGATCGATGCAAAGGTGTCGTTGCCTCAGGGCTACCATCTGGATTGGGGCGGGGAGTACACAAACTACCTGGCCTCAAGCCGGCAACTGACGGTCGTCCTGCCGCTGACGCTGTTCCTGATTTTCCTGCTGCTGTTCGCACTCTACAGCAATTTCAAATTCCCTTTCATCACCGTACTCGGTGTGCTGCTGTCGGCACCGGTGGGCGGCATCGTGGCGCTTTGGATCAGCGGCACGCCGTTTTCGGCGTCGTCCGGAATCGGCTTCCTGGCCCTGTTCGGGGTCTCGGTGCAGACCGCCGTCGTCTTCATTTCCTATGTCAACGAACTTCGCCGCGATGGCACGCCGCTCGATAAAGCCATTCGCGACGGTGCAATCTTGCGGCTGCGCCCGATCATGATGACCGCATTGGTCGCCGCGCTGGGCCTCCTACCGGCGGCGCTCGCCACGGGCGTCGGCACAGATACCCAAAGACCGTTCGCGCTGGTCATCGTCAGCGGCCTGTTCACAAGGCTACTGATCAGCATTTTCCTGATGCCAGTGCTGTACGCGCTCGTCGCACGGCCGGACGATCGTCTCGAGGTGTAGATGCCGCCCGTCGCTGATGCCGCAGGTTTGGATTGCATGCGGACCAGCCCCAATCCTCCCTTGACGCTAGCCTGCCTCGTCGCGACGCTAAGCGCGGACATATGCGAGGACAGCCATGGTCGACTTCACACGAGAGCGCGCGGAAAACGGCGTCGTCGAACGGCTCTTCGATCTGACGGTAAATGGCGACCGCGTGCCTGCCGTCCTCTGGTCGCCGGACGGTGCAAAGGGCGAACGGCCACTGATCTTGATGGGCCATGGCGGTTCGCAGCACAAGAAGATCGGAACGCTGGCCGCGCGTGCGCGCCAATACGCGCAGCGGCAGGGCTACGCGGTGCTGGCGATCGACGCGCCAGGTCATGGCGATCGCATTAGCCGCGAGCAGGCCGCCAAGCTTGCGGCGGAGGTCGGCGCGCGGGTGCGCGGTGCGCCGGGCACCAGTTTCACCTCTGACATGCTCAAGGTCATGGCGGAGCGCACGCAAAAGGCCGTGCCGGAATGGAAGGCCACACTCGATGCCGTGCAGTCCCTGCCCTTCGTCGGCAAGCACGAACGGATCGGATATTGGGGCGTATCGATGGGGACGGCGATCGGCGTGCCGTTCGTCGCCAGCGAACCGCGCATCAAATGCGCCGTGTTCGGTCTTGCGGGCCTGCGGCCGGGACAGACGGCCTTCGAGGATGCCGCCAAGGCGATCACCATTCCGGTCGAGTTCGTCTTTCAATGGGAAGATGCGGTCGCGCCGCGCGACAACGGTATCGCGCTCTTCAATGCCTTCAGCTCGAAGGAAAAGACCATGCACATCAATCCCGGCGAGCATGTCGGGATTCCGAATTTCGAAGGCGCCTCGTGGGAGCGTTTCTTCACGCGCCACCTCGGAACTGCTGCGCAGGACACTTAGCACCTGCGTCCGCGCGCATGATCGCCCTGAACCGCAGGATGTCGCTATCGCTTTACGGTGACGTTGCGGCGCCGCGGTATGACGTTCGTTCTGTCAAACCAGGCATCGTGCATATCGGCATGGGCGGATTTCATCGCAGTCACTTCGCGCGCTATGTGCACGATTTGATGGAAATCGATCCAGCGGCATTGAGCTGGGGCATCATCGGTAGTGGTCTGCGGGAAAGCGATGTTCCGCTGCTGCGCGCGCTCGAACGTCAGGACGGGCTCTACACACTGGTCGAACGCGACTCCGAAGGCGAGACCAAAAGCGTGATCGGTTCCATCCTGCGCGTCGTCGACGCTTCGGCGTCGACATCCGATCTGCTGGCGGACATCCTCCGCCCCGAGATCAGGATCGTCAGCATTACGGTATCGGAGGCGGGATACCATCTCGATCCCGCGACCAAGAAGCTCGCGCTCGACGCGGCTGCCATCCGCCATGACATCGCAAACCCTCGCGCGCCGCGAACGATGCCGGGCGTGCTCGTCGAGGCGTTCCGGCAACGGCGCGACCTGGGGATATCTCCGTTCACCGCACTCTCCTGCGACAATATCCAGCACAACGGCCGCGTGTTGCGTGACGCCGTTCTCGCTCTTGCTGAACAGATCGACACAGGACTCGCGACATGGATCTCGAGGAATGCGAAATTTCCGAGCTCGATGGTTGATCGCATCACGCCGATCCCGACACGAGAGGAGATCGAGGCGCTTTCGATCCGAACCGGGATCGCCGATGACGCCGCGGTGTTCAGCGAACGTTTCCGCCAATGGGTTGTCGAGGACGATTTCACGGCCGGCAGGCCCGACTGGTCGAGAGTGGGCGCGCAGTTCGTGTCCGATGTTGCGCCCTATGAATCCATGAAGCTCCGCTTGCTGAATGGGAGTCATCTGGCGATTGCTGGGCTTGGAGCACTCCTGGGATATGAGACCGTCGAGCAGACGATGCTCGACGACGGGGTCGGTCGCTATATGCGGCGGCTGATGGATGAGGAGATCGGTCCGCTTCTCGATCCCGTCCCCGGCATCGATCTCGCACGCTACAAAGCGACACTCATCGCGCGGTTCGCGAATCCGGCTATCCGTGACACGGTGCGGCGCATCAACACCGATGCGCCGATCAACCTTCTGCTTGATCCCTTGCGCGATGCCCTCGATGCCAATGCGCCGATATCACTTCTGGCGTTGGGTCTGGCGGCTTGGTGCCGGCGCGTTTGGGACGCGGCGCGCCGCGACGAGAGATTAGCAGGCGCCAACGCAGACGCGGAGTTGCGAAGGCTTGCGCTGGACGGCGGCACCGATCCGGCAGCGCTATTAACGGTAGCGTCCGTATTTGGCAGTCTCGGGTCCAGCACGCGCCTGATGGAATCGTTCAGCGCCTGGCTCGGCGTGCTCAAAACTGGCGGAGTTAGAAGCGCACTCCGTCGGATTTAATTACAGATTTCGGGCGAAACTTCGAAAATCATTGTCGCTGAACACCGGCCCAATTGGGACCTCGGAACCAATGCCCCGATGCTGCGTTTTGACGTGATC
>DATEZM010000024.1:0-3811 GCA_035255625.1 Rhizomicrobium sp.
CCGACCATGTCGGGATTGGCGAAGTTCACCACGATGAGATCGTATTTGCTGGAAGCGATCGCCGCTTCGAGCCTGGTCATCACTTCCGGCGCGCTCATTTCCGGCTGCTGATCATAGGTCGCGACCTTGGGGCTTGGAACAAGGATGCGATCCTCGCCGTCGAGCACCGTCTCGCGCCCACCATTCAAGAAGAATGTGACATGGGCATATTTCTCGGTCTCGGCGATGCGAAGCTGCTTCAGGCCGCGCGCGGCCACGATGTCGCCCAGCGTGCCAGTGACATTCTCGGCCGGGAAGAGTTGCGTCATCAGCCTGTTGAGCTGGTCGGAGTATTCGGTCATGCCGGCAGCGGCAGAGAATTTCACAACACGCGAGCGCTCAAAACAGTCGAAGTCCGGATCGAGCAGCGCAGTCGATACCTCGCGTGCGCGGTCGGCACGGAAATTCGCAAAGATCATCGCATCGCCGTCCGCCATGCCGGCATAGTCGCCGAGGACGCAAGGCACGACGAACTCGTCTGTCGTGCCGCTCGCATACGCCGATTCGACAGCCTCGCTGGCGTCGGCAAATTTGTTGCCCTTGGCATCGACCATAGCCTCGTAGGCTTTGCCCACGCGCTCCCAGCGTTTGTCGCGGTCCATCGCATAGTAGCGGCCACAGACCGTCGCCATGTGCATGCCGGCAAGCCCCGCAACTGAGTCGGCGAACGTCTTGAGAAAGCCCAGCGCGCTCTTCGGCGGGGTGTCGCGCCCGTCGAGGAAGGCATGCACGAACACCCGCACGCCAGCCATGGAGAGAACCCGCACCAGCGCCGCGATGTGATCTTGATGGCTGTGCACGCCGCCGGGCGACATGAGCCCCATGACATGGACCGCGCCCCTGGAGGCCTTCACTTTGGCGATGAGATCGAGCAGTGCCGGGCGGCTCGCAAAGCTGCCATCCTCAATGGCGAGGTCGATGCGCGGAAGGTCTTGCGACACGATGCGTCCCGCGCCGATGTTCATGTGACCGACTTCGGAATTTCCCATCTGACCGGCGGGAAGCCCGACGGCATGACCCGAGGTCGCCAGTAGTGCATGCGGACAATCCGCCAGCATGCGGGTGTAGTTGGGCGTCTTCGCCTGGGCGATCGCATTGTCGGTGGGTTCCGGCCGCCAGCCCCACCCGTCCAGGATGCACAGGACCGCCGGGCGCGGACGCTGGGGAGAGGACGAAGCGGCGGCCATGCGAATCCCGATGAGGTGGCGAAGCAGCCGAAAATAGGAATGAGCCTTCCCGCTGTCCATGCGCGCGAGCACCACGGTGTCGAGTTGCCAGGAAAGTCTTGCCAAGCCGGGTGTTTCGAGACCGCCATTATCGTCATAAGCTATTGATGCGACGTGCATTTATATGGAGAGTCACTCGACCGCGAGCGGTCGCATATCATAGCGCGGCTTTGAGCGGCGCCCTGCGGCGCTCCAGTGCCCTGGCGAGGTCAGTGGCCACACGCGCGGCACCTTCGCCGTCGATCGTCATCAAGCCCGCGGCCCGCATCTCGCGGCGCTTCGCGGCATCGGCCATGATCGTTCCGACGGTCCGCGCGACCGCTTCTTCCGAAGCATCATCCGCCAGGCCGATCGAGATGCCCATCCCTGCGTCCACAAAGGCGGACGCCGAAGCGGTTTGGCCCTCGGTCAGGCAGAGATAGAGAGCAGGCACGCCCGCGGCCGCCAGCTCATATGCGGTCACGCCGAATGCGGCCAGAGCCGCGTCCGCGCCGGCGAATTCAGTCGCGAGGCCCTTTGCGCCCTCGATGGTCTCGAAGCCGGGGTTCAGTGTGACGACCTGGCGTGCCACGCGCGCGCCGTCGGTCATGCCGGGCCCGATGACGAAGCGCACGCGGAAGGCCGGATCGAGCATGGCGAGGGCGCGGGCGCATTTGAGCGTCAGACCGCAGGGATCACTGCCGCCCATGGTGACGAGCAGCACCGGCCGGCCGGCTTGCGGCCTCAGCGCCGCGATCTTCGAGCCGGCGCCGAGCATCGCCCATTGCCAGCCGATCAGCGGCACGCAAGCCGAACCGGACCAACCAAGCGCATAGGCCTGCGGCACCGGCGGATAGTAGGCGCGGTCGCAGGCGAGGCGCCGTTCCGACGAGTCGTCGATCGTGGCGGTCAGAGCCACGCGCTCGGCGAGCGAGGCAAGCGCGTGACGATCCGGCCCTTCGCGGGAATCCAATACGAGCATGTCTGGCCTGTGTTGGCCGATCTGCGCGTCGAGCGTCTCGCTGCGCGTCACCGCGAATCCGGCCCGGCGAATCGGCTCGCACGCATCTTCGGTCCCATTGACCGCGAAGACGGCCCCGATACCTTCGCGGTCGCGCAAGCCCTGCGCCAGCGCCACCATGCGTTTCACGTGGCCATAGCCGAATTCGCCGCCCCCGTCACAAGCGATCAGGGCAAGGCTGCCACGGGCGCCGATCTCCTTCGGCCTAACGTGAGCGTTGAACTTGCGCAGCGACGGTTCGCGCCCCAGAAGTAGCAGGATATCGGCCAAGGAAGCCTCGCTGGCTTTAGCGTCCATGCGCGCATGAAGGGACTCGACGAACGCAAGGGCATCGGGAGTGTCAACGGTCAATCGCCCGCCATCACGCGCCAATTCCGGGTAGGACGGCGCGCGGGCGATGGGCACGAATTCGGGATGGAGCTTGAAATAGCCGGTGACATGCTCGCGCGCCACAGGGTCGGACGCAGCATCCATCATGAGCTTGTCGAGTGCACGGCGTGTGAAGAGATCAACTCCCTCATGCGCGGTCGTGGCGCCGTCCGCCATCAGCACATAATCGCCAGCCTGCTCGATCAGTGCAGTCAGCAGGTGGTCGATGAGCCCCGCTTCGATGAAGCGCGCATCGGCGGAGACGCGCACGATGACGTCGGCGCCGGCGGCTTCAGCCGCAAGCGCGAAGCAGGCCAGCACATTGTCTTCCGGACCGCGGACCACGGCGACACCGTTCTCGCGACCGAACTCCGCGATAGCGTCGTCCAGTGGATTGACTGTTGTCGCGACCGCGACGTCATCTATCAACTTCGACTTACGCAAGCGGTGGACGATGTGCCAAAGGAGCGGATGGCCGGCGAGAGGACGCAGGACCTTGCCAGGAAGGCGCGTCGAATCCATGCGCGCCTGGATGATCGCGACGGTCCTGGGATGCGCGATCAAGAGAGCCACTGCTGGAACTTCGCCGCGCCGCAACCGGCCTCGTCATCGACAAAGGAAAATGCCCCGTTAGGGTTGCTGTCGTGATTGCTCGGCGCTTTGGCGAAGAAGATCGGCGCGGCAGTCATGCATCGCTCCGGCAATAAAAACAGCCTTAACGGTTCTTAAACGTGCCGTGGCTAAGAGACCGTTAACGAGGAGCCGGACCGGCCGGAAAGCAAGCCGCTCTGAGGATGCAACCGGTTCGAGGCGATTGCCGACACGGCAATACGGCAGCTGGTCTACACCGAGCGCAACGGATGTGCGGTGAATTCTTAACTAAGACACGCTGATGATGGTTACCTCTTTATTTTTGCGGGCCATCTCATGAGCGATACCAGCGGGCTCTGTCAGCGAGCGGCGCTTGAGCCGATCAGCAAGCCCGAAAGGTCCCCCCGCGGCGTGACCGTCTGTCTCTGCATCATTCTCTACTCCTACCTGATGAGTCGGGCGCACGCGCCGGAGTTCTCGTGGTCCTGACACTGCGGTCCATCACTGAGGAAGCTCCCCGCACTGCGGCGCAGGATCTCGAGGAGCAGCTCGCGAAAGCCGCCGCGTTCACACGTAAACACGCGAT
>DATEZM010000025.1:0-4629 GCA_035255625.1 Rhizomicrobium sp.
CGATGGATTGAACTGCCAGGTGCGCGAAGCGGTCGCGACGGCCGCCGCGCGCGATGCGTCCAACGGCGCGGATTTCGTGCGCCGCGCCGAAGCGGCCTGGGGCGGTCCGGTGCGCGTGCTGTCGGGCGAGGAGGAAGCGCATCTGGCGGCCGAGGGCGTGGTCGCAGGCATCCCGCAGGCCGACGGCCTGGTTGCCGATCTCGGCGGCGGCAGTCTCGACATGGTGAGCGTGCGGCAGGGGCGCACCGGCGACGCCTTCACACTTCCGATCGGCCCACTGCGCCTGATGGACGCCGCCAAGGGCGATGCTGACAAGGCGCGCCGGTTGGTGGACGAAGGGCTCGAGCGGCTGCATCTGATCGGACTCAAGGACCGCGCGCTCTACGCCGTCGGCGGCATCTGGCGAAGCATCGCGCGCGTCGACATGGAGGAGACCGGTTATCCGCTCCATGTCCTGCAGGAATACGAGATCCCGCGCCGCCGCGCGCTCAGGCTCTGCGAAGTGCTCGCCAATCTCTCGCGCAAATCCGTCGAGCGCATGAAGGTCGTCTCCAAGCGCCGTGCGGAGTCGCTGCCTTACGGCGCCATCGTGCTTGAGCGCCTGCTGCTCGCTTGCGATCTGCGTTCGGTGATCGTCTCAGCCTATGGCTTGCGCGAGGGTCTGCTTTATGCGCGGCTGACGCCGGAGGAGCGCGCGTTGGATCCGCTGCTCGAATTCGCGGAGAGCGCCAATGCGCGGCAGGCGCGCGAGGCGGAGCACGCGCCCGAGATGTTCGCCTGGATGACGCCGCTGTTCGCCGACGAGACCGCCGAGTTGCGCCGCCTGCGCCACGCGGCCTGCTTATTCTCCGACATCGCGTGGCGGCGCCACCCCGACGACCGGGCACTCGGTGGCTTCAATCAGGTTCTCGCCGCGCCCTTCGCCGGCGCCAGCCATCGCATGCGCGCGATGCTCGCCACGGCGGTGTTCCATCGCTATACGGGCGATGAGGATTTTCCGCGCGACATCGCCAATGCGGAGTTGTTGAACAAGGAAGACGAGGTGCGCTCGCTTGCGATCGGCCTTGCCTGCCGGCTCGCCTTCGCGCTGTCGGCATCGTCGGCGGGTGTGCTCCCGCTCTACCGGCTCCGGATGACGCCCGCCAAGGTCGTGCTCGACTTGCCGCGCCGCCAAGAAGCCATCGCTGGCGAACCGGTACAGAAGCGCCTCGGCGCGCTGGCTGGTGTGCTCGGCCGCAAAGGCGAAATCCTGATCGGTTGAGGGTTCAGGCGCCCGTTCGCTCCTTGAAGAAGGCAATGACGCGCTGCTCGGCCTTCTTCGTCGGGCCGTCGGAATCGTCGTCGCGCAGATTGATCGTCAGCACCGAATGCGCCGCCATCGGTCCGGGGGCTGCGTCCTTGGGATCGAGTTCGATGGCTTCGAACTTGTCGCCGAAGGTTTTCTTGTATGTCTGGAAGCGCTCTGGCGTCACGAATGGATCGCCTTCGAAGCGCAAGCCGATCATCGACAGGTCCTCGTTGTCGAATCGGCGTTTTGCGCAGGCGATCTCGTCCGGCGAGACGCCGATCGCCGCCGCGCGCGTCTTGTTGCCGAAGCCGAGCGGCAGCGATGGCTGCGACAGCACCGGCGCGACCACTGCCGGCTCGGTCATCATCGCAAGCGCAAAATTGCCGGTGAAGCACATGCCGACCGCGCCGACGCCCTTGCCGCCGCATTCGTCTTTCGCCTTGCGTGCCAGCGCGCGCAGCCAGTCGACGATCGGACTCGACTTGTCGGTCGCCCAGACATTGAACTCGCGGCGAATGCAGATGCCGGCGAGCATCTGCCGGAGGCCGTAAAGAGGGGTGGGTTCGCGCCCTGGGTGGCCGAACAGGCTCGGCAGGAAAACGGTCATCCCGGCGTCCGCGACATGATCTGCAAAGCGGACGACCAGGGGATGCAGGTTCGGCATCTCATGGATGACAATGACCGCCGGCCCGCACCCGCGCCGAAAGACTGGGCGCGTCCAGCGCCCGTCGTTGAAGTCGAATCGCGTGTAATCCTTCAGGGCGTCTGCCATGATTGTTCTCCCCGGTAGCCTGCGGCCAATCTAGCAGATGGTTAAGAGACGTTAAGCCCGGCGTAAGGCTTGCACGCCATCATCGCCGCATGAGCCGGTTGGGACAGATCGCGCGCGGACTCGGCCGTTTCATCCCGGTCGAAGCAGTGCGCCCGCTCGGCCGGCCAGCGGCTGTGTTCTTTCATGGCGTCGAGAACGCGACGATCGATGCGCGGCTGCAGAAAAACCATCACGAGGCCGCCGACTTCGTCCCGATCGCCCGCACGTTGAAATCCGATTTCGATGTCCTGCCGCTTGGGGCGCTCGACGACGTCTTGAAGAATCCAGACCGCCATCCCCGGGCGCTTTTCCTGATGTCAGACGATGGCTATGCCAACACGCTCGACATCGCGGCCGACGTTCTGGACGAGTTTCGCCTGCCCTGGACACTGTTCGTCAGCACGCACCACATCGACTCGGGCGAGCGCAACCCGATCTTCCTGGCGCGGTTGTTTGCCTTCGAGGCGCCGGCCGGCCGCTATGACATTCCCCATCTGCCGCATCCCCTGATCCTGGGCAAAGCGCGACAAGCGGCAGCCGACGATATCGTGTGGCAGTTGGGTGCACTCGACATGATGAGCGCGGAGCAGGCGGTCGATGCGATGGCGGCTCAGTTTGCGCCGGAAATCCTGAACGCGCTGCTCGCGCGGTTTTCCTCCGAGACCTTCCTCACTTGGGACCAGGTGCGCGAACTCAAGCGCCGCGGGGTCGAGATCGGGGCGCATGCCCATCGCCATTGGCCGATGAACGACTTCCAGCCGGTATCCGTGCTGCGTGAACAGGTGGTCGTGTCCAAAGCGCGTGTCGAGACCGAAGTCGGACGCTGCCGCTATTTCTCGTATCCCTTTGGGAACAAGCGCGATATTTCGCGCGCGGCATGGCAGATGGTGCGCGATGCCGGCTTTGACTACGCCTTCACGACGCTATCGGGGACGCTCGATGCCGACAGCAATCCATTCCTGCTGCCGCGCTTCGCGCTCGAGCCGCACCCGTCGCGCCTCACCACCCTGATCTCGCTGCTGCGCGCCGGCAATCCGCGGCTGACGCGCTGGCAACGTTCGCTGGCCGGGTAGTCCTTTAGCGGGACTGCACTGCCCCGCCCATGCCAGCGTTAACCGCCATTGGCTCCTCACTGGCACAGATTTGTGTCGCATCGGCACAGCGGCGGCACCCGCCTCTGGCGTGGCCGATGCAGCCCCTGGTTCAGTCGAACCGAGGCGATCCGTGAGCCTGCAAGAACAGTTCACCAAGGACATGACTGCTGCGCGGGTCGGCGCCGACGTGTTGTGGGTGGCATCCTCCGATCATGCCGCGGCCTTCCGTTTTTCGCCCGAACAGGTTCTGCGAGTCCCGGCCAACGAGAACGCGTACCCATCTCGGCTCCTTCCCATTTTCAAGCGCGCGTTCGATCTCGCCATCGCGTTTCCGGCGCTGCTGTTCTGCGGCCCGCTGATTGCGGTTCTGGCCGCGATCGTACGGCTGGATGCCGGCGGGCCGGTATTCTTCCGCCAGACGCGGCTCGGCCAGGGCGGCAAGCCATTCGATATTCTCAAGTTCCGCACGATGACGGTGATGGAGAACGGCGACGCCGTCGTCCAGGCGAAGGCGAACGATGCCCGCGTCACGCGTTCCGGCAAGTGGCTGCGCGCCACCAGCCTCGACGAACTGCCGCAGCTCGTGAACGTGATTGCCGGCGACATGTCGCTGGTCGGTCCGCGCCCGCATGCGTGCGCCCATGACAAACACTTTGGCGGCCTGATCGAGAATTATACGCTGCGCCAGGACGTCAAACCCGGCATTACCGGTTGGGCGCAGATCAACGGCCATCGCGGCGAGACGCCGACGGTGGCTGCGATGCGCGCCCGCGTCAATCTCGACATCTTCTACGCCCGCAACGCGAGCCTTGCGCTCGATCTGTCAATCCTCGCGCGCACGCCCTTCGCAGTGCTGTCGGGAAGGAACACGCACTGATGGGCGGCACTCTCGATCTTCGCGACGTGCCCCTCCAACCGGCCGTTCCGCATCCCGCCAACGATGACCGCTTCGCTGAGGTCATCGTCGGCGGCATCAAGACCGCCTGTGTGACGCGCGCCGAACTCGCCCAGCTCATGATCGAGGATTGCATGGCGGCGCGCCGTTGGGGTGGCGAACCCAAGCTGGTGTTCGCGTCGAACGGTCACGCGATCACGCTCGCGGCTACCGATGCGAAGTTCCGTGCTCAGTTCGGCACCGCCGACATCGTTCACGCCGACGGCCAGCCGGTGGTGATAGCCTCGCGCCTGTTCGCGCGCCGCGCGGTTCCGGAACGTAGTGCCACGACTGATTTCATTCACGACGCCGCCGTGGCGGCGCAGGCGCATGGCCTCAAGATTTTTCTGCTGGGCGCGGCGGAGGCAGTCAACGCGCAATGCGCCGAGATACTGCGCAGCCGCTATCCGGGTCTGAAGATTGCCGGCCGCCGCAACGGCTACTTCGGGCGCGACGAGGAAGCCGCGTTGTGCGAAGAGATCAACCGCTCCGGCGCCGATAT
>DATEZM010000026.1:0-5712 GCA_035255625.1 Rhizomicrobium sp.
ATGTCGATGCCCGGATGCGACGACATCGCGTCGCCGACGGTTGGACCATCGCCATTGACGAGGTTGAACACGCCGGGCGGCACACCCGCCTCATTCAGCACGTCGGCGAACAGCATGGCGTTCATCGGCGCGACTTCGGAAGGCTTCAGCACGATGGTGCAGCCGGCGGCGAGCGCGGGCGCGACCTTGCAGACGATCTGGTTGATCGGCCAGTTCCACGGCGTGATGAAGCCGCAGACGCCGACCGGCTCCTTCACGATGGCGGTGGTGCCGAGCATATCCTCGAACTTGTAGTCCTTGAGGATCTTGATGGCCTCGGCGAGGTGGCCCATGCCGGTCGCGGCCTGGGCGGCCTTCGACAGCCACATCGGCGCGCCCATCTCCTTGGAGATGGTTTCGGCGATCTCGTTGAACTTCGACTGGTAGACGCCCAAGATTTTCTGCAGCATGGCGAGGCGTTCCTCGCGCGTGGTGCGCGAATAGGTCTCGAACGCCTTGCGCGCCGCGGCGACCGCCTTGTCGACATCGGCCTTGGAGCCCATCGAGATGCGCGCGAAAGGCTCTTCCGTCGCCGGATTGATGACGTCGATGGTCTTCGGCGTCGTCGGGTTGACCCACTTGCCGTCGATGTAGAATTGAAGCCGTTCCTGCATTCCCTTGAACTCCCATGGTTGTTTTGAGGCTGGCGAAGCCAAGTTCTCCGCAGATATCGCTGACATAAAATCATACTCGGGTCGGGGCGGTAAAGGCGACAAAAGCCTCCATTTCCCGTGTGGAAATCGCCCGGCTTACGCGGCGGAATTGCGGAAATTCAGCTCGATCAGGATGCCGTCTGGGTCGTGCACGAATATCTGCCTGATGCGGCCGCCGGGCACCTCGTTCTCGCGGAAGGTAAAGCCCTTGCCCCGCAATGTGGCGCGCGTCGCCTCGATATCGATGCCTCGGAAGGCGATGTGATCCAGCGCCGCGGTATCCGCGCCGCGATGAGGGCCATCGCGCACTTCACTTTCCTGCGCATCCACCAGATGCACGATAGGCACGCCGCCGAGATAGAGCCAATGGCCCTTGAACGGGAAGTTCGGGCGGTCGCCGACGCTGAGGCCCAGCGCGTCGCGATAAAAGTCGCGCGTCGCTTCGAGGCTGGTGCATCGGATCGTGTAGTGCTCGAGCATCTCGACGGGCATGCGGGAACCCTTTGCGGACCGCGCTGAGCTTAGGGAATTTGCCCGGCTCGCGCCATCGATGCGGCGCGAAAGCGACAATCGGCCGGAAACAGAGGGCGGCGACAATGTGATGCGAGCGCCAAGGCAGATTCACGCTACGATGGCGGCGGGGCTTTGGAGTCGCAACGCCATGCAGTTCGTCTGCGATGCACCGGGGCGCAAAGCGTGGTTCCGGATCGAGACCGACGCCGAAGCCGCCGCCGAGTCGGAAGCGATGCGGCATGCGGTCGAGAAATATTTCCGGCGTGAGCGCGAGGCGGCGGCTGGCCGCTATCAGCCGGCGCCGTCGGCCAACTACTTCGAGCGCGACATCGGGCTCGCCGCCCATGTCCAGCGCAGCATGCCGCTGTTCGTCACCCTGCGCGAGCATGATGGCACGCCGCGCGCCACCGCCATGCTGCCGCCGGGCGGGGCGGCGGACGACACGTTCCGCACCATCGTGGTGGGACCGGCCAATGCCGATCCCTTCGCCACCGAGGCCGAGGCGATCGCGGCGCTGGCGGCGCATTACGGCCTGACCCTGACGCGCGAGCGTTGCTACCCGTATCAGAACTATGGCGTGTGAATGGGCGCGCGCGGCATCGCCGACTTGCATGAAGCGGCGTTGCAATCGCCGCTCGCATACCAACTGCCTGACGAGACGGCGCATCGCGCGCCGACAGACCGCTGACCGGCGATAGAGAGCTCGCATCTTTGCTGTATGCAGGCCGCTTTTGAGTGCGTTGCGATTGCCGGCTTGTCCTCCGCGCTTGCGCCTGGTTTCGAGGGTTTGTGCCGTCGTTTCCATGGCTTATTCGTTTTCGTGGAATCAGCTTCGGCCGGAATCCGGCCTCGGTGGCACGGCCAGCCGCGCCCTGGCCGCCGACTTCGCCACCTGAGCGCTTGCTGTCATCAAAGCGCAGACTCGACCGCTGACGGCCATACAGTTCTCAATGTCGGCCGTCGGCAGATGGATCCAGGCCGAGAAGTCGCGCACGATCTTCAAGGCTTCAGCGAGCTGCGCATCGAGCAGATCTTCGGTGCCGTCGGGAATGTCGTCGTAGTGCGGCACAGCATGAACGCTGGGCGCAGGTGTTTCAGGTGTTTTGTCGATGGGTTCTTCGGCCACGAGTCTTTCCTTTGATTGGGACGGCTCATTATCCGGCCGGTTTGGGCAGTGTTTGATAAGTTGGCGTCGTAAATCTTTGAATCGCTGGAATTTGAATGACTTGGGTTTCGGGCCGGGGCAAGTTATCCACGGTGATTTCGGGGATGCCCGCCATGAAACGACTTTCCGCTCTTCTCATCGCCTCCGCGCTGCTGGCCGCGCCGGCCTTCGCCGCGCTCAAGCCGGGCGACCGCGCGCCGGACTTCACCGCGCAGGCAGCACTCGGTGGCAACCAGTTCACCTTCGCGCTGGCCGATGCGCTGAAGAAGGGGCCGGTGGTGGTCTATTTCTATCCCAAGGCGTTCACCCATGGCTGCTCGCTCGAGGCCAAGGCGTTCGCCGATGCGATGGACCAGTTCCACGCGCTTGGTGCGAGCGTGGTCGGCGTGAGTCACGACGACATCGCGACGCTCGACAAATTCTCGGTCAGCGATTGCGTGAACAAATTTCCGGTGGCGTCGGACGGCGACCAGCACATCATGAAGGCGTATGACGCGGTTCTCGGCGACACGCATCCGGGATTGGCGAACCGGACCTCCTACCTGATCGCGCCGGACGGCCGTGTACGCGCCGAGTACACCGATCTCGATTACTCCAAGCATGTCGACACGATGCTGGCGGCGCTGCAGAGCTGGAAGCGGGCACAGCACTAAGCCTGCTGGCGTCACATCTTCCGGCTGTCATAGGCCCAGTGCAGCAGCGCTTGGCGCTGACGGGGGCGGCAATGGCAATCGCAGGGCTCGCATGCTTTTTTGAGCTGGGCGACATGGCGCGCGATCTGGCGCCAGCGGCGGATTTGGCGCGCATCGTCTTCCATGCGCCGGCCCCGGTAATAGCGGCAATACCATTGGAACCAGCCGCGCGGATCGTCGGGGTGGATCCAGCCCTTGCGGCGCCATTCGCCGATCGGCTGGGACGCGTCGACGCCGAAGAAGTTGAGCGCGGGATTCCTGCCATGCGGCGAATGGCGCGCGCGGGCGAACCAGCTCTTGGGGAATTCGTCGGCGCAATCGGTCATGTATTTGCCGCCGAACACGCCCAGCGCCAGCATCTGCGCCGGCGTCAATTGCGGCGTGAAGCCCGGCGCGAAAGCGCGACCCGCCGGGGCGATGAGCGTATAGCGATAGCCGCGCTGCATGCGGTCATTGACGGTGACGATCCTGGAGCCCATGCGGCGCCTACGTGCAGCGCGGCGCGGCAGATCAGCCCCGCTTACGTCCAGTCCTTGCCCTTGTGGGGTTTGCGGACGAGCTGGGGCTCGACATAGGCCGGCGGCTTGAAGGCGGGCGTAGCGCCCTGGGCCGCCTTCTTGTCGGCCTTGGGCTTCTTCTTTTCCTTGTTACCGCGCTGTTCGCGATTGGCCATGGCGGTCTCCCTTTATTGGCGCGCAGGACACGATTCGGGGCGCAAGACTAGGACGCGGATTGCCTGAGAAAAAGAGCCAAACCGGGGGGCCACGGCGTAGAATGGCGGCAGCGGAGGCAGATAGTGCCGTTCGCAAACGGGAGAAATCGCCATGGCCAAGAAAGCATCCAGCAGCGGCGTCTATCGCGTCACCGAGATCATCGGCACCAGCACAAAATCGTGGGAAGACGCGGCGCGCCGCGCGGTGGAGACGGCGTCCAAGACCCTGCGCGATCTGCGCGTGGCCGAAGTGCAAAAACTCGACATGACGGTGGAGAACGGCAAGATCTCGGCCTATCGCGCGCGGGTGTCGCTGTCGTTCAAATACGAACGCTGAACCGCGACGGCCTGAACAACAAAAAGCCCCGCGGGATTTCTCCAGCGGGGCTTTTCGATTTGTGAAAGCGTGAATCCATTTTTTGGCGTGCTCACGCTCTCGCGTACGCACGTGCAGACGTCCTTGGCAGGACTGGCAGCGACCTACTCTCCCGCGGCTTGGGCCGCAGTACCATGGGCGCTGGAGGCTTTAACGGCCGAGTTCGGAATGGGATCGGGTGGAATTCCTCCGCAAGGACCACCAGTCCGGCGAAGGACGCCTGCAATTCAAATACGACACTGAGCTGATTGTCGTCCAACTCTTGCGAGCGGACGACGGCATGTTGTTCTTGCCTGGCTTTGTTTCCAGACATGGAACGAGGGGTGCTTTGCGATCAAGAGTTACAATCGAGCGATTAGGACCAGTAAGCTCAACACATCGCTGTGCTTACACACCTGGCCTATCGACGGGGTCGTCTTCCCCGGCTCTCAAGGGAAACCTAGTTTTGAAGTGAGTTTCACGCTTAGATGCTTTCAGCGTTTATCTCGTCCGTACATAGCTACCCGGCAATGCGGCTGGCGCCACAACCGGTCCACCAGAGGTACGTTCCTTCCGGTCCTCTCGTACTAGGAAGAAGTCTTCTCAAGTTTCCAACACCCACGGCAGATAGGGACCGAACTGTCTCACGACGTTCTAAACCCAGCTCACGTACCACTTTAAATGGCGAACAGCCATACCCTTGGGACCGGCTACAGCCCCAGGATGTGATGAGCCGACATCGAGGTGCCAAACCGCACCGTCGCTATGGACGCTTGGGTGCGATCAGCCTGTTATCCCCGGCGTACCTTTTATCCGTTGAGCGATGACCCTTCCACTCGGGATCACCGGATCACTATGACCGACTTTCGTCTCTGCTTGAGCCGTCGCTCTTGCAGTCAGGCAGGCTTTTGCCATTGCACTCAACAACCGATTTCCGACCGGTCTGAGCCTACCATCGCGCGCCTCCGTTACTCTTTGGGAGGCGACCGCCCCAGTCAAACTGCCCACCATACGCGGTCTCGGACCCCGTTTCGGGGTCGCGGTTAGACATCAGGATCACAAAGGGTGGTATTTCACATTGCGGCTCCACTCGGGCTAGCGCCCAAGCTTCAAAGCCTACCACCTATCCTACACATCGCAGTCCTAATGCCAGCGTAAAGTTGCAGTAAAGGTGCACGGGGTCTTTCCGTCTGACCGCGGGAACCCCGCATCTTCACGGGGAATTCAATTTCGCTGAGCCTGTGTTGGAGACAGTGGGGAAGTCGTTACGCCTTTCGTGCAGGTCGGAACTTACCCGACAAGGAATTTCGCTACCTTAGGACCGTTATAGTTACGGCCGACATTCACGGGGACTTAAAGACCGAGCTTCGCCTTGCGGCTAACAAAATCTCTTAATCTTTCCGCATTGGTCACTTGTCACTCCCTATACGTCGTCTTCACGACTTTGCAGAGAGCTGTGTTTTTGTTAAACAGTCGCTAAACGCAATTTACTGTGGCTCACCGAAGTGAGCACCTCTTTTCCCGAAGTTACGAGGCTAATGTGCCGAGTTCCTTAGAGAGGTTTCTCTCGCGCGCCTGAGTGC
>DATEZM010000027.1:0-3973 GCA_035255625.1 Rhizomicrobium sp.
GAAAGCGGCTCTTCGCCGACGCGGTGGTTCTGGCGGGCGTGGATCAGGGTCAAAGCGCCGTCACGCTCCGTTTCTTTTGTTGCGCTACCGCTTCGCTGCTTGAGTGCAATGATGCCACAATGCTTTGCCGGACCGGACTTCACCATGCGGAACAGCGCGATATCACCGGACGCGAGGGACCGCGGCGCGATCTCGGTCAGGTGACGCGCCAGCGCCATATATAATGTCTCGTGGCCACTGGCCTCGGCCCAGTCCGGCGAATAGGCAGGCGGGTCCTCCGGTTCGATGCCGCGGATCTCGCGCCACACCCCACGCAGCAGGCCGAGGCAATCGCAGCCCGCGCCCTTCACGCTCGCCTGGTGAACATAGGGCGTGCCGATCCAAGTGCGTGCCGCGGCGACGACGTCCGCGCTAATTTCCATATCGGCTGCCTCCGTCGAGCGGTTGGGTTTGCGCCGGCGCGCTGAGCGCCACGTCGTTGCCGGGCATGTAGTTGAAGCCGCGGAAATTGATGCCGTTGGCGAATTTCGTCTTGCAGGTCGCGAACTGCTTGTCGCAACCGGCGGAGACGGTGAACGCATCGCCCGGCGCGACCGCCTCGCTCATCGCCTGCCACAGTTCGATGGAGCCGGTGCCGTGGCGCTTCACTTCCATCGCGCGGCCTTCATTGACGCCGCTCGTGAAGACGAGCTTGCCGCCGGAGAACCAGCCGCTCGCATAAGCATCGAGGCCGGTGACGGCGAAGCGGCGGTTGTCGATCGCGGTGACGACGGTTGCGCTCGCGGTAAAGTCGGCGCCGGAAATGTCTTTGGTGCAGCGCGCGTCGCCGAGATCGGCGTCGCAGGAATAGCCATAGACGCGGCCGACCGGCTGGTTGAGACGATGCGCCAGGCCGCGCAGCTCGGCGGAGAACGCGGTCTTGCCGCGCTTGACCTCGCCGAGACTGCCCTTGCGCATCAGAACGCGCTGACCGGTGTCGGCCCAGTTGACGCGCCAGATCTCGATGGTAGCGCCGTCATAGAGGCCGGCGGCGAGATCGGTCTCGTTGAGCGTCGCCGAGCTGAGCGCGCCGGTGACGGTGAGGTTGTCGACCGCCAGACCGAGCGTCGACTGCACCTCGCTGGCGGTGAAGCCGCTGACCGCTTCGTAGGTCACGCCATCGAAAGCGAGCGGCAGGTCGTGATCGGTGAAGCCCTGCACGACCGCGTCGCGGCGCACGATCTTCCAGCACCAGCTCAGAGTCGTGGCGCCCGACGCGAGATGCGCGGCGAGAGCGGGAGAGAGGGTTTTCATCGTTCGGTTTCGGGCGCAATAACCTCTCCCGTTCACGGGAGAGGTCGGAAATGCGAAGCATTTCCGGGTGAGGGGATGTCGGTGCGGGGCGTCGTTCCCCTCACCTAGCAAAATCCAAGCACTTAGCTGCGCTAAGTGCGGGATTTTGCGTCCTCTCCCGCAAGCGGGAGAGGTTTTCTAGATTCTAATCTCCACCAGCGGAATGCTCGGGATCTCGCCGGCGGCGAAGGTGGAGAGGTTGACCGACAGCTGGTCGGTGTCGAAGCGCACCGGCGTGTCGAACTCGAAGCCCGCGGTCAATGCGCCGGTCGGCGCTGACGCGAACGTCACCAGGCCGGCCGTGGTGTCGACGCTAAAGCCCGACATGATCTCGACGCCCGCGAGGGCAATGCGAACCGTACCGGCGACGGGCTTGGCGATCGTGCGAATCCAGCTCGACGGACCCGAGGCGTAGGTCTTGGTCAGCTGGAATGCGGTCGCGTGCCCGTCGCCGGTCCCGAGCGCCTGGTCGAGCGGGGAGGGAACGCCGCCCGGCGTACGGGATTTGAAATCGCTCCAGTCCTTGAAGCGGAAACCGTTGAGCCGCCCCTGGCGCGCCTCGAAGAAGGCGATGGCCGCATGCAGATCGTCGAGCGAACGCACGCCATAGCCGGCATCGTAGCGGCGGCGCGAATTGGCCCACACCGCATTGCGCTCCTCGAAGCCCGAGCCCAGCGTGACGATCTCGGTCTTGCGCTCCGGCCCGCCCGTCGAGTGGAAGGCCAGTGCGGTGGGGAATCTTACTTCATGGAAAGACATCAGAGATTCCTTTGCCCGCGTGCGAGCGCGCGGGAAAGCATCGCGGCGATTTGCGATTCGGATTTGAGGAAGCTGCCGGCATCCGGCGTCTGCACATTGAGCGTGATGCTTCCGGATTTAAGCGATGCATTGGGTGCGATGGCGCCCGAGGCATCGGGCACGAACAGCTCCGGCCCCTGCTCGCCGACGAGATAGGGCGTGCCGGCATCGACCGGGCCGCCCGCCGCACGTGCGCCGCCGATGGGCAGGATCGAGCCTGCGATGGACGACAGCACATTCTCGATCGGCTTAACGATGAACTGGGTCGTAGCGATGCGATCGAAGCCGGCCAGGATCGAGGTGACGAGACTGTCCATCGACGTCTTGCCGGAGATCACGGCGCGGGCAATCGTGTTCTCGACCGAGGTGAAGCTGCGCGTCACCGCGGTCTCGATCGCGCCGGTCGCGCTTTGCACGGGGCCGCCGACAAAGGCGGAGAGTGCTTCGCCCGCCGCGGCGAGCGATTGGTCGAGGGTCGTATCGGTCATGGGTTCAATCCGGATATTGCGTCATCAGGTTGTCGAATTCGGAACGCGCCAGCGGCGCGGCGGCGCGAGCCGGCGCGGTCAAGGCCCGCCATTCGGGCAGCGACAGGCGCCAGAAGATTTCGGGCGACAGGCGGAGACGGCCGAGGCCGATGCTTAGCCAGTCGCTCCAATAAAAGGATGGTTGTCGGCCCCGTGGTTATCTGCCCCGCGCCCTATCGCTTCACTGCTTGAGGGCGCGGGGGCCCCGGCGAGTCCAGCGGCGTCGAACGCGGCGGTCACCGCTGCGACCAGCGTGCCGAGATCGCAGTCAAGGCGCAGCACCTCGTCCGGTGTCATGTCGTGGCCGCCGCCGCGCAACAGCGCCGCCGCGACGATGGCGAGATCGGCGGCGCGGACGGTCTTCAATCGCGTCGCGACTTGCGAGAGATCGGCAAGGCCAAGTCCGTCTTCTATTTCGGCAAGCGCGCCGAGCGTGAGCAGCAGGCGATAGGTGCGGCCGCCGGCAATGAACTCGGCTTCACCGCGAATGCGATTGGGCATGGGAGTCTCCTTGGCTCCTCCCCCGCGCAGCGGGGGAGGTGTCGAGCGAAGCGAGACGGAGGGGGCGGGCTCGTGGCCGCCCCCTCCACCGCTTCGCGGTCCTCCTCCCCCGTAAAAACGGGGGAGGAGCTGGGGTTACATCGCCGCAAATGTCAGCGCACCCGCGCTGGCGAGCGAGAGCGACAGTTTGAGTTCGCCGTCGTAAGGCCCGTCATATTGCAGCGAGGCGATCTTGAACGGGCCGGTGATCGTGCCGAAACTCGGGATCGCGATCTGATAGTTGCCGGTCGATTGCGCGAAGAACGCCGCACGCAGGCTCGCATCCGACGCCGCGTCCTTGAACACGCCGGAGCCGGTGACGCTCGCCGTCTTGACACCACCGCCGGTGAGCAGCTCGCGCCACTGATCGGCAGAATCGGCGTTGGTGATGTCGACATTGGTCGCATTGAAGCTGAGCTGCGTGGCGCGCAGGCCGGCCACGGTGGTGAATACCTCCGGCGACGCACCGTCGCCGATCTTGATGAGCAGGTCTTTGCCTTTCTGGGCGGACATTCTGGTCTCCTATGAACTCAGCTCGGTCAGAGCCTTGAAGCGCAATTGCGCATGTACCGTTTCGCCGTCGCTTTCGCGGATGGATTCGCTCTCGAGCCAGCGCAAATCGATCAGGGTATGACCGTCGAGCGTCAGCGCTGCGCCGTTGAGCGCGTCGATCACCGCCTGGCCCGCCAGCCGCGTCTCGCGGCGGCCGGCGGCGCGCGACCACACATGGATAGTGAGCGCATGGCTCGAGCCGGGTTCGGTCGCGGTCGACCAGT